>NZ_PQTC01000039.1:0-19690 GCF_003850715.1 Enterobacter sp. 301B | reverse complement strand
GGGATAAAGGGGGTCAGGCAGAAGGGGGGATTGTCAGCAGTTTTTCCAGTCGCTTTTCCCAGTCCGGGTAACAGCGATGGCTGAACGCCCCGCCTGAACCCTCTTCGGTGAGACAGATATCAGCACAGCGAAGAATGGCGGCAAGGAATCCTGCATTATTGCGGCTGGCGCTGGTAAACAACGGGCGCAGAGCCGTGGAGGTGAAATCATCGGCTTCATGGGTTTTCAGAACACCAGATATAGCACTCAGGGCAATCCATTCCCGGGAGAACAGACCGCCACTGTCGTTGGCGGTAATGCGCAACCCTCTTTCCCCGTCCAGATTTTCAGTCATTTCCCAGTGCAGCAGGCCAGTGGAATGCGGATTAATTTTCTCGGCCTCGCCGGTAAGAACGCAGAGGTCGGTTTGGGTTTCAGGGGTGGAGGCTGGTGCGGGTTTGGTCTTTTTCATCGGTTAATATCCTGAAGGTTCAGCCATAGCGATAAGTTCAGCAGCCCCGGTAAAGGTCGCTGACGACGGGAACAGCAGATAAAAGCCCTGCCCTGAATCATTGAGGATGGTCAGGGCAAGCAACAGCGAAGCATCCAGACGAATGACGTATTCGGCATTGCAGGCCAAATGTTGCAGATAGGTGGTCAGTTGTTCAGAAAGGTGCTTCTCCTCATCGGGGAGAAGATACAAAAGTTGAGTTTGAGTTTCCTCCCACAGCGCCGTTGCCGCAGTGAGGCTGCTGTCAGCGCATTCAGTGAGTTCGTTTACCAGTTGCAATTGCTGAACCGGTGACACGGGCAGGCAGAAAGCGTCTGCCGGAGACTGTATGATGTGCATGATGGTGTCCTGATTAATTAATGGGCACCAGAATAATATATGGGCGACAGGTGAATTTATTACAGGAGTGACAATGTTTAAAAAAATCACGGCAAACGACCTGATTAACAAAATGGAGCAGGATCCTGATATCATTAGCCTTAAAAAAATTGGCTATTTGCATTCTAGGGTTGGAATCCGCCCATTCTGACCCTGGATTCTTGGTCAGGTCAAATGCAGCCTTTGGTTGGATTGCTCTGTTTTCATTGCCTCACCAGAATCTAACATTGGTTGGATTCTCTGATGCAACTCTCTCGCGCTAATCCAGCTCCCCGCTCTCTGCCTGCTTCAACAACGTCGGAATGTGCGGCCCATATTCCACCTTGCCGTGACCTGCTCGAATACCACTACCGACCTTTCGGGCTTCTTTGGAGTACAGCGTCTTTGCCCGAATGATGGGGTAGCTATAACCCCGACCTAACCGGTTGGACATCTTGATCAGTCCGTTGAGCCCTTCGGTATAGCCATTGGTGATTGAGAACGGCGCATCCCAGTAGGCAAAGATGTCGTCGTAATGGTTGTGAACCGTTTTGGCCAGCTTCTTGAATGCCACTAGCCCTTGGTCTGGCAAGCTGTTCTCCCAGGCCTCAAAGGCGTTCTGAGCGTTCTGCTTATCGGGCTCATCGTAGATGCAGAAGAAGGCTTCCTTGAAATCATAGGCTACGGCAAGCTCTGGGATCGCCTGCTTCACGACCTCCAGCGCCTTTTGTTCTGCGGGCGTCAGGTTGCCGGGCCGCTTCAGGGTGAGCCAGCGAATGGACTTTTTGACGTAAATCCGGTCTTCTTTGCTTAGCTGAGCCTGATAGTTCTTGCGCTCAACTTCCAGCGCTTCGGAGGCCATTTTAACGACATGGAATTTGTCGATAACCAGCTTGGCGTTGGGCAGGTATTGAGCAAAAGAGCGTTTGAAGGGCCGCCACATATCCGTACAGACCCATTCCACCTTCTCAGCGTCCGGTAAATCCTTGAAGAAGGGCTTCAGGTGCTCTTGAGTACGATGCTCCAACATATCAAAGACGTTGTTGGTTGCCAGGTTGGTAATTACACAGCGATACCCGCCTGCCAGGTTCACTTCGTCGATGCCCATGATGACCGGGGTTTCATAGCGAACGGTTTGGGAGAGTTCCTCAATGAGGTCATGAGCGATGTTCTTGACGGTGTTCACCGCCACGCCGGTTTGCTCGGCTAAAGCATGGAAGGTGGTTCCAAGGCACTGTTGCCGAATGACATCGACCAGCCGTTTGGTGGCTCGGCGTTTGTCATCCAGAAAACTCAACTCCGGCATGGACATTTTTCCGCACGACTCACAGCGAAATCGCGGGCGCTGAACTTCAAGGCGGACGGGCTCCATGTACAACGGCGTGTCCATGAACTTGTTTTTGCGCGTACCGTGTCTGTGCATAGGGGTGTTGCAGTCCCCACATAATGGCACCTCGACCGTTACCGGCTCAGCAACTATCACAAGGCACTTGCCTTCGTGGCGCATATCGACAGGCTTGATGCCTGGCAGATTCAGCAGGTCAAGCATCGGCTTAATCCATATCCAGGTCGATGTCTTTGCCTTCGCGCAGCAGGTCATACACCATATCAACCAATGCGGTCATGCCCTGACGGTCAGACTTGAGCACCTGGGTTGCCAGCTTCTGATGACTGGACAAAGCACGAACCACCGCTTGCTGAACCGCACCGGGGAGGTTGCCTTTCATAGCCTGCTCACGGGTGTTGCTTTCCACCTGAGCCATGACGACATCGCTTTCACCGGTAATCGCTGAAATCTGATTAACGAAAGCCACCTGATCCTGGATCGGCGTCGCCTCACCAAACAGACTGTTGAGCCTCTCGATAATCTCTTTGACGAATTTCGGCTTGTCGCCAGCCACGCCACCACCGCCTGCACCTATCGGTTGAAGCACCGGGGTTTCGCCTTCGTCTTCCGCGTTATCTGAACGAGCATTGATGTCAAAGCCGGTGAGCACCAGGCCGGTCAAGTCCACCGTTTCCGGAGCTTCGTGTAATAGACGCTTTTGCAGCAGCTTGGCGAACGCGGCGAAGTTCTCCAACTCCGGGTCGCCAAAATCAATCAGTTGGGCGATATAAGAGTAGGTACGACAAAAACGCCCCAAATCCGACTTGAAGCCAATCAGCGCCTTGATTTGCTCGGCATACTCATCCTGATGGTGATCGGCAGACTTCATACCTGCCTCATCACCCTTGGCACGGGCCTTCTCAAAAGCCGCTTCCCAGGTCGCCATGCCATCACGCAGCATTTTCATCTTGTCGTTATACAAGGCCGTCGCTCCAGCAGTAGCGGCATACAGCGCCTTGTGCTGCGGCGATTTGGTATGGGTGATGTCCCGAATGGTCTTGAAGCGAGCTTCCTTGAACGCGGCCAAGTCCTTATCGTCGTACAGGCCGTGCTCGTCCAAGCGCTCCTTGATCTCGTAGACCACATTAAGGTCTTGCACTTCGTCGATGTGAGCACCCTTGTCATAGGTGGTAAAGGCCTGACGCACGTTCTCTGGGTCGTTCACAAAGTCGATGATAAAGACCTCATCCTTACCGGGGGCCGTCCGGTTGAGGCGGGCGAAGGTCTGCACAATCTCCACATGGTTGGCGATTTTCTTGTCTACATACATGGCTACCAGTTTGGGCTGGTCAAAGCCGGTCTGGAACTTGTCGGCCACCAACATCACCCGGTATTCAGGTCGGTCAAAGGCAAAGCGCAAATCCTGCCCTTGGACATCCGGGTTCATGCTCTGCTCGGTGAACTCTTCGTTCTCATCGACGATAAACACATCATCCTTGAACTCGCTGTCATCCTGGTGCATCACCTGCTTACCGGTCATCTTGCCGGAGAAGGCCACCAGTGAATGAATAAAGCCGTACTCGCTGTGCTGCTCGATATAGCGGTCAAACGCCTTCTTGTAGCGAATGGCAGCGGCGCGGGAGCTGGTCACGACCATCGCCTTGGCCTTGCCATCCAGCCGGTGGGCGACGTTTTTGGTGAAGTGCTCAACGATAAACTGTACCTTCTGGGTCACATTGGTGGGATGCAATGACATCCACTGTGCCAGGGCGCGTTTGGCGGCCTTGCCGCTTACCCGCTTGCTGTCTTCAAGCTGCTTGGAAAGGTTGAAGGCCGTTTTGTAGGGCACATAGCCTTTCAGCACATCGAGAATGAATTTCTCCTCAATGGCCTGGCGCATGGTGTACAGGTGGAAGGCTTGTGGAGGGTTATCGTTAGAGGCTGGCTGGCTCGGGTCTGTTGGGCGACCGAACAGCATCAAAGTGGAGTGCTTCGGCGTACCGGTAAAGGCGAAATAGCTGATATTGTCCGGGCGAGCCCGAGATTTTTGCAGTTGTTCCAGCAATTCATCCACCGTCATGGTGGACATCTTGCCTTGCCCACTCATCCCCAGCGCGGCTTGCAGCTTAGCGGCGGTAGAGCCTGTCTGCGAGTTATGCGCCTCATCAATGATCACAGCAAAGTTTTTCCCTTTCAGGGCCTTGTCAGTGATGATGGCTTCCATCGCGTAGGGGAAGGTCTGGATCGTGACCACCACAATCGGCGTGCCAGACAACAAGGCCTCCGAGAGTTGCTTGCTCTTGGACTTGGATGACTTCTGCCGGTCAATGGCGGCGATCACCCCAAACTGATGGTCAATCTGCTTCACCGCGTCCTGAAGCTGGCCGTCCAGCACATTGCGGTCGGTGACAATGATCACGCTGTTAAATACCGAATCGCCGTTATCTTCGCGCAGTTTCACCAAGTCATGGGCCGTCCAGGAAATGGTGCTGGTCTTGCCGGAACCGGCGCTGTGGTCACACAGGTAGGTCATGCCTGCGCCGTTTTCGCGGGCATCGGTCAGCATCTGGTTCACTGCCGTCCATTGGTGGAAGCGCGGGAAAATCAGGGTTTCTTTCTTCGACCAGTTGCCCTGAATATCCACAACGTCCTTTTTCTCGACGTAGACAAAGCTATGGAAAATCCGCAGCCAGGCATCCGGCTGGCAGACCGTCTCCCAGAAGTAGGCTATCGGGTATTCCTGAGTACCATCGGCCTTAATCTCACCTGGCGGGTTACCCGCATGTACCGTGCCGTTTTCGTCCTTGCGCCCCTTATTGAACGGCAGGAAAAAGGTGTTTTCTCCATCCAGCTTGGTCGCCATCATGATTTCAGAGTCGGACATGGCGAAATGCACCACCGCCCCGCGCTTGAAGGTCAGCAATGGCTCCCGGCGTTTGGTCTTGGCGTCATACGGCAGACGATCATTGCGGTACTGATCCATTGCCGCTTCGCAGGACTGGGTGAAGTCGGTCTTCAGTTCGACGGTTGCCACCGGCAGACCGTTGATAAACAGCACCAGATCAATGGCAAATTCACGGGCCGGGTGATACTTCAGTTCCGGCACCACGCGCAGGATATTGGCCTGGTAACGCTCAATGACTGCTGCATTGCGCTTGTCTTCCGGTGCAGCCTCGGTCATCTCGATCAGGCCGCAACCGGCAATGGAAAAACCCTGGCGCAACACCTGCATGGTGCCTTGTTTCTCCAGTGCTTTATCCAAGCGATCCATCAGCACTTCAAGGGTTTTGGCCCCGTTGAGCCGTTCCAGCTTGTCCCATTTTTCCTGCTGGCCGCTGGTTTTAATCCAGCTTTCCAGGTCTTCGGGGTACACCGCCCGCTCGGTGTCGTAGAACTTGGAATCACCCAGCTTCCAGCCCTGCCCTACCAACCGGTCGATGATGTATTGCTGGAAGTGTTTTTCCTGATGTGCTGCTGATTGCATTTATTGTTTTCCTCGCAAATCAATCTGGCCTGTGACAGCGGCGGTGATAAAGGCGGCGCGGCGTTCTTTGAGCAGGGTGATACTTTGTTCAGCCTTGCTAATCAGAGCATTAATGCGGGCGGTTTCGCGGTCGAGGGTGGCTAGAATGGCATCTTGCTCCTTCAGGTCTGGAAGAGGTAGACGAGTGTTCGCTACATATTCATGCTCTAAGCTTTCAACAGTAGCTCCTTCTTTTGCCCATATCCCAAGCAACGAGCGGTTAAGACCCTGTACCCACCGAAGTATAAACCGGGGTCTAACCCTAGTTTCATCAAGGCTCAATGCTTTCATGTCCTGATTTAAGCTAACAGGAACATTATTGATCCCAACCGGTATCGTGTGGCGAAGAATACCTGATCGAGCAACCAGCAACACCGCTCCCGAGTCAATCAGTTTCGTGGCACTATTTTCCAGTCCTTTGGTAGTTATATGATCTATAGAATCGGTAATCACCTCATGTTTCATATCCTTTGGAGAGACCCAAGGGATGCAACCGTTCCAATAGTCTGGATTTTCTTTTGATGGCGTACCACCACCAGAGAATGCAGCAACATGCTTTAGTTTTGTCGCCTCCCAGTGCTCCGGCACCTGCCCAATCCACTCAATGCCGGAATCCTTCATCTTCACGTTGTGGTCTAGTCCCTTGGTGACCGCATGGGTAATCAGCGCTTGGCGCTTTTCCTTCAGCAGCTCGATAAAGCGGGTTTTCTTCTCGACAAGCGCATCAATACGGGCGGTTTCGCGGTCGAGGGTGGCCGCGATGGTGGCTTGTTCGTCAGTGTCGGGAAGCCCGATAGCAAATGACTCAAACAGATCCGGTGGAACTCGCTTTAAGCCTCCAGTGCCTCTCATCTCAGATTTGGCAATTGTTCTGAACTGCTCTTCTTGCAGACGGTAGTAAAGAAACCGGTTATGTCCCTTTCCATTTACCCGAAGAACATTGATTTCTGTAGAGCCAAACCCAATGCCGTTAACCAGACCATTGGCTACCGCTATGTTTCCATTCTCGAAGCAAGGCGTTACCTTGGCGATCAGAATATCGCCATCGCAGAAATAGCTATATCCACCATACACTTCATGAATAGGACGAGTTTCATCAAGTGTTACAGCATTGGTTCTCAGCTTTTCCATAGGGAGAAATGTGCAAAGAGAATTCTTTTCCTCGCTTAAGGTCGATTTCCTGGGATTCAAGGCGGAAATACGCTTAATCTGCGCAATCTTCCAATGCACCGGCACCTGCCCAATCCACTTAACGCCGGAATCCTTATACGCGGGATATGCTCTGTACTGGCTCATTCGCTGGCCACCTCCGCCAGTAGCGCGGCAATCTCGGCTTCTACCTGATTCAGGTCTTCATCAATATCATGCAGCTTGCGCGGCGGCTGGTACTGGTAGAAGAAGCGGTTGAAGTTGATCTCGTAGCCAACGCGGCCCAATTGACCATCCCTTGCATCGGTAAAGCTCTCATCCAGCCAGGCATCCGGCACATGAGGAAGCACTTCGCGGGCAAAGTAGTCGTCGATGTCCTCCAGATAGGGGACGTTCTCGTAATCAGTTAAATCTGTGTCTGGCACCAGCTCTCCGTTTGAATCCGTGACTGGCTCGGCTTTCGGGTCTTTGTGACCAAAGGCGTTGATCAGCGCGGTGATCAATGTCTTGTTGGATTTGACCTTGAGCTGCTTGGCTTCGACAGACTTGATCGAGTCCCTGACAAAGGTTTCTGCCCAGCTATAGGGCTGCGTTTGCCCAATCAACGGCTTGAGGGCTTCGCGCCAGAATGTCTGATGCGTGTCAGAGAGCTTTTCCCAGGCAGCTTCGGCTTCCAGCCGCTCCATGCCCACCTTATCTAGCTCCAGGGTCATGCGCAGCGGACGCAAGACCTTGATACGGCGGTAGCCAAAGGTACGGTAGTCCAGCATCCGGGAAAGCGTACCGGTTTCGCCTGCGGCGTAGATGTCCAGAATCTGGCGGCGCTGCTCATCGCTGACAATACGGCGCTTGTTACCCTCGTTTCGGATTGCAGTCCACAGGTCGGTGGCGTTGATCAACTGCACCTTGCCTTTGCGCTCCTGCGGCTTCTTGTTGGACAGAATCCACAGGTAGGTGGCAATATTGGTGCGGAAGAACAGATCCGTTGGCAGAGCCACAATGGCTTCAATCAGGTCGTCTTCCAGCAACCAACGGCGGATTTCCGATTCGCCAGACGCGGCACCGCCGTTAAACAGTGGCGAACCCGACAGCACAATAGCCGCGCGGCCACCGCCGTTGATCGGCAGTTCTAGCTTGCTCGCCAGGTGCATCAAAAACAGCATGGAGCCATCGCTAATTTTCGGCAGGCCCGGCCCAAACCGGCCCAGCTCGCCTTTTTTGTGTTCCGCTTCGACGGCGGTTTTGTCCTTCTCCCATTTCTTGCCAAAAGGCGGATTGGACAGGCAGTAGTGGAAACGCTCACCGGCAAACTGGTCGTTGGACAGCGTGCTGCCCTGACGAATGTTCTTCGACAGATCTCGGCCAGGGTCGGACTCCAAACGGCGGATCAGCATACCGGCCACACAAACCGCATGGGTTTCCGGCTCCAACTCCTGCCCGTGCGGCACCAGCACTGGCGGGATCTTGTCGCGGTTACCGTAGTCGCCCACATGGTTCATGGCATCGGTGAGGAAGCCACCCGTGCCACAGGTCGGGTCATACAAAGTACGAATCAAACCGGGGCTGGCCTCAAACAGGGCATCATCCGGGTCAAGCAGCAATGCGGTCGCCAGGTGAACGATGTCACGCGGCGTCATGAAGTCCTCGGCCCCTTCATTTACCTCGGCACCAAAGCGGCGAATCAGGTGTTCGTAGATGTTACTCATCACCCGATCCGGCACCACATCAGGGTGCAGGTCGATCTTGGCGAAGTTCTGGCAAATCTTGTACAGCAAGCCCGCTTTCTCCAGCCGGATCACCGTATTGCTAAACTCAAACTCCTCGAAGATAGCGCGGGCGTTATCCGAAAACAGGGCGATGTAGTCTTCCAGATTGCGGCGCGTCTTGGTGCTACCCAGGGTCCCGAGGGAGTATTCAGAGGTGTTGTAGAAGGGGTATTCAGCGGTTGAGCGCAGAATGGTATCCAGCTCAACATCGGCATCCTTGAAAGCGTCATGCGCTTCTCTCACCGCCTCGCGGGTCGGCTCCAGCGCACACTCCAGGCGGCGCAGCAAGGTAAACGGCAAAATGATCTTGCCAAAGTCCGTATGCTTGAAGTCCCCCCAAAGGTCTTCCGCATTCTTCCAAATAAAGTCAGCCTGTGAAGCTGCCGATCCCGTAAATTCGTTCATTCTTGACTCCAACCACCTTTTGCACAGAACGGTACTGTAGTCAATCTGCGAATGTCAACCAGATTTTGCACAAAAGGGGATGGATTTCAATTCTTGGCTAAATTTGCGATCCTACCTCAGAATGCAAATAGCCAAAAAATTAAACCTCAGGGTTTTTTGAATGTAATGTATGCATTGAAAATACCGGGTATTTTTGCAGCTGCAGAAAAGGGACATTCAGTGCTTGATGTTCTAACAAAGGATGGCGCTCTGAATATCGTGGCCTTTATGTTGAATTCACTCAGTCATCGAAATGAGGGGAAGGTAGGGTATTTTTATCGAAACTTCCCTTGTAATTATATCAGCATTTATAATTCCAGTTTCGAACCAATGATTGCATCGAATGAGAAGTATATCTTCGATCTTGAAGTGATAGTTAAGACACTCATTTCAGAACTTAATGGACAAGAGTTTCTGATTAAACTAAATGAAACAGTGTTAGCTCAAGGTAACGTATTTTCATTTTTCCCGGAAAAGGAAAATAATGCATCGGAGCATATTTTTGATTTAAATTACATTAAAATGATAAATGAGCGGTTTCTGGAAGGGTTGAGTGTTTTTGATGAAAAGCTGGATACTGGAAAAACGGGTCACATTACCGACGTACTTTCACACCTTCTGGGGCTTACGACTGGATGCCAGCAGAACAGAGGGGAAACTGAAATGTGTAAATTCACTAAGCAAAAGAGTAAGGTGCACTTTTTTGAGCGAAAAGTTGCTTTCGACACGATGTTCACATTCGTTCTACTGAGAAAAGTGCTTGAAGTTATTAAGCGTGCAAACATGCTTCAGTCTGGGGTCACTAAGATAACTATGCCTGGCAGTCCGTTACAGGTACTCATTAATGAGAATTTTACACAAGATTCGTTCTTTATCATTAAAGAGCAGCGTAGGTTATTAATGAAGGTCGTTTGGTACTGTTCATTGTTGCGCCTTCAGGATAAGAAGGAAAGCATTCTGGATGAGAATGATCGCTATTTGTCACCAGATGTCATTAATCATATTTATCGCAATGTATCCTGGCTGGACTCGAACTCAACCCGAACCGCGCAGTATTTCTGGTCATTAACAAAGGATGCGATGGACGGAAAAGCACGCAGCCATATTCGCAGGATTTCGTTTAAACGGTGTTACCAGCAGCCTGTTCCATTGATTGATCTCAGCACCAGAGCGGGGATCAAAAAATTCATGGGCGAGCATTTTGACCCTGATAACGTTCTCTGGAGAACATCTAAACCTAAAAAGGCCGAGTAGGTTGCTGCCAGTTCAGAGGATTTCAGGGGGCAATTTTCACATAGTTGTGACTGGTGTGAGCCTCAGGTATTCCGTATAGGATGGTGCCGTGTGTGGCTATGTGCCGCCCGGCGCTGTTAACTCTTATCTACTTGGGGGACGTCACGGGAAATGTCATTGGCCGAGTGCATTTGGGTAAACTGGTCTGCTTAGTGGTGGTGTTTTGAACTAAAAAGTGCAGATTTAATAACGAGGACTGCAAACCTGTCATATCTTCATGTATTTATTGATATTTTTTCAGCATGATATTTTCTCCCTTCCTCTATAGTCACCGTTTAGACTAAATCTTCTGTCAGGCGTACATTTATCCTCATACCGAGGCTCACCGGAAATCAGAAACTGAATCTGGTGAGTGAATGAAACTGACAGAAGGAGAACAATGTGAATTTGTCCCACTACATTGATGTATTGCTGAAAATCTATGACCCTGGCTGAACTCTGTCATATATACCTTCAGCATACCAGAGGGTATAAGAAATCCAGCCATACCGATAAGTCTAAGATCTCGAATTATATTGTACCACAATTAGGTGACATAGAGATTTTAGATATTACGCGGCTAAAGATTCAAAGCTATATTAACGGACTGACACATCTTAAGTGTTCAACCCGTAACAGACATCTTAATTTAATCAAGGCGATATATTCATTTGCTGTGGAGTTTGGCTATATGGATATATCTCCTGTGGCCGGAATGCGGACTTATAAAGAGCCTGCATCCTTTCGAAAAACACTTGAACCAGAAGAATTTTCTTCATTAATTCGAGTCCTTAAAGAGGAAATAGTTGCAGAGCCACGCGACACGCTGAGCCTTATTATGCTTCTGGCTTTCACCGGAATGCGTCTGGGGGAAGCACGTGCTGGATTGCTTGAAGATGTGAATTTTAAAAGTAATACGCTTTTCTTGAGAGACAGTAAATCTGGAGACTCCAGGCTGGTGCCACTTTGCCGTGAAGCTAAGGAAATTTTACGTATGCAGCAGAGTAAATATGGAGCGACAGGTTTAATTTTTCGCTCGATGAAGGGGGGAATGGTCAGTGAGCCTCGCAGATTAATGGCAAAGCTCTGTGAGAAGGCTGGGATTCGCAAATGCCTCTTGCATGAATTGCGCTACACCGCAGGCAGTGCAATGTTAGCGGCAACTAATAACATTTATGCCGTAAAGGTATTCCTCGGTCATCGGAATATAAAGACAACGGAGAGATATATATCATTCTTTCGCGGCCAGCAACATGAAGATGTTGAAAAGGCGATGACCCTGATGCTGAAATACTGAATTTCGCAGCAGTACATTAGAAATTAACAAAACTGGATACTTTATTCCCTTTTAGAGGGAAGGGTAATCCACAACCTAAAATCAAACCTGATAAGGATTATATTATGTCAAACGTGAACAGCAAAGCAGCAGAATACATGTTACCGGAAGGTTTTACCGAAGAGAATGGTATCGTTTATTTTTGTCATGAAGATGACGATAAGAAAAAAATTGTGTCCAGCCAATTGCTCAAACCTGTGGCGAAAGCCTGTAACCGCACCCGCAACGGTAACTGGCAAATTATTCTGAAATGCACGAATCATAGCGGTGCTGAAGCTGACATAACTATCAGCCTGAAAAAGGCTAAAAAAAATGCTGATTCTGTCATCAGTCAGCTTGCCGGGAAGGGCGTCTTTGTCCAGGACAGCAAACTATTTCTGATGTTCCTGGAAAAGTCCTGTGAGCTGAATTTGCCACTCTACCGCGTGGCTATAAGACCGGGTTTTCAGCCTGAGGAGCTGGTGTTCCAGTTTGGTCCATATCCCATTTTTGTTGCTGAACGAGAGGGGATACAGGATGTGATCCCGAATGAGGATATGGCTATTAATGATGCCATTGCTGTCTCGGGTTCGCTTAAGCAATGGCAGGAACAGATCGCTCAGAAGGTATGCGGTATGGCACCCAAATTGTCGATTCTGGTGGGGCTGAGTTCATCACTTCTCCCTCTGTTGGGCGAAAGTGGCGCAATTTTCCATCTGTGTGGTGACAGTTCGACGGGAAAAACTGCTGCGATCCAGGCTGGAGCCAGTGTGAATGGCCTTGCAGCTGAACCCGGAAGCGGTAGTCCGACCCAAATTCAGCGCTGGAACAGCACGTCAAACGGACTGGAATTACTGATGGTGATGAATAACGGAACCACGTTGTGCCTGGATGAGTTGGGTTCCTTCACCGGCAAGTTTTTTGCTGAGACGCTGTATGACGTTGTTTCTGGAGTAACGAAGTCGAGAATGGACGGCGAGACTCTGGGGATGGCCCGACAATCAACGTGGGTGCAGAATGTGCTTTCAACCGGCGAGTTAACCATTGTAGACAGAATTCGGCAGGAAAAGTCTCCTGTGATGGACGGCATGTTGCATCGCGCCTTGTCTATTCCTGTCACGGCAGAGGATTCCCGTGGCGTGAATGAAGAAATTGATGCAGCCCGACAGCGCATTGGTGAGATAAAAACCAGCCTGCTGACCTTCCATGGTAGTGCTGGTTATGAATTCATTCGTTGCCTGACGGGCTTTGCCGATGAAGAGGGTAAGTATTTTGACTGGAAAGCGACCTCTGATTTTCTGAAAGCAGACCTGGATGTCATGCTTGATGAGATGAAACGACGTTTACATGCAGGCCTGATCACCCTTAATTCTGTTGAGTGCAGGGCTCTCCAGCGTTTTGCAATCCTCTATCTTGCAGGCGCGCTGGCGTCAGAGTGGCAAATCCTGCCATGGGAAAAAGAAGAGATCGCCGATGTGGTTTACGTAGCTTTTAACCGTTGGTTGCATAACTATCGTTCTGATGCGGGCCGCAAGCAGAACGTCCTGATTACCGTTCAGAACTTCATTGCAGTGAGCCGGTCAAAATTTATTGATGCGAAAATGCCCTGTTTTGCGTCCCGTAAAACCGATACTACTGGGTATATTCTAAATGACGGGAGCTATTTGATACTGCCGGACACCCTTGAGAAACTTGGCATGAACTGGGGCTTGTCTGCGAAAAAACTGGCCCGCTTAATTGACGAAGAAGGTTATCTGACCCGCCCGGAAGGCGATCGTCTGACGACACGCCGGACCATACAAAAAGTGAACGTGACGGGGTACTGCTTATCCGCCGAATTTGCCACAGCCAGTTT
Source organism: Enterobacter sp. 301B (assembly GCF_003850715.1). Taxonomy (NCBI): domain Bacteria; kingdom Pseudomonadati; phylum Pseudomonadota; class Gammaproteobacteria; order Enterobacterales; family Enterobacteriaceae; genus Enterobacter; species Enterobacter sp. 301B. The sequence goes on along the minus strand of NZ_PQTC01000039.1, from coordinate 6,192 downwards.
CTGAATTCTTAATCATTGGATTCCACAGGCCGCCCGCACAGGCGGCCTTTCCCATTTTTATTGATTAATCACATGGCCCGGAAAATGCCAGTGCATTACCAATATGTTGCTCAATCAACTGGCCGGTTGCTTTCAGCCGCTGCGGATGCAGATGAGCATAGCGCTGTGATGACTGAATGCTGCGGTGTCCGAGCTGGGCCTGGACGTCATATAGGGTGCCTCCCCGTGAAACGATTAATGCGGCGACCGAGTGCCGACAGGTGTGAATACAGACCTCCTCATCGTAGATGCCTGCCCGTCGGATAATGCGCCTGAAAGCTTTGGTGACATTGCAGACCGGTTTACCCGGAATTTTACCGCCAAACATCCATACATTGCCGCCGAAGCGGGGCAGCTCATCAATCAGCTTTACCGCCCAGTTGTTGAGATGAACCAGTCGCCCTGAGCCGTTCTTGGTTTCCGGTAGCCACAGCGTTCCCTGTTGCTTATTGTAATGTACCCATTTTGCCAGCCTCAGCTCGTCACGCCGCAATCCGGTCAGCAGTAGTAAACGAATATAAATCCCGACTACACGGCTGTTGTCCTCACTGGCAGCCTCGAATATGCGCCGGATTTCCGTTTCCGAGAAATAACGCTGGCGGGCGTTATTTTCACGCAGAAGTGGGATGTTTGCCGCCGGGTTCACCGTCACCATCTCATGATGCAGTGACCATCTGAGGAGGGCCTTTAGCAGAGCAATCACCCGGTTATTGGTGGCGGGCTGACAGGTTTCGCAGAGCGATGACTGAAGATGGGTAACGTGACGGGGCGTAATTTCATTAAGCAGCAGATTTCCCATCACTGGGGCTATATGGTCGCGAAAGCGCTGCTCATCCTTGTTCCAGCTCTTTTTATGCAGCTTTGCCCACGGGAAATAATACTGGCTGAAGGCTTCCTGAAGGGTAGGAATGGCCCGGCATTTGTCCCGCTCATAACGCGGGTCAGTGCCGGTAGCTATCTGGCGTTTCATCTCAGTGGCAATCTTTCGGGCGACAGTGACATCAATCTCCGGCCAGTGACCGATGCTGATAGCACGTTTGCGGCCCTGCCAGAGATAGCGCAGGAGAAACTTCTTCTTACCTTCTCCCTTACCAACCAGACATTTGAGCCCGCTGATTTCGGTATCGCTGTATTCCGCTTCACGGGAGGGGGCATCAGGTTCATTAGGGGGCAGGCCATCAATGAGGCGGTGAGTAAACTTAAAACGGCGTGGTGTGGACATGCAGAAGTCTCCTTATGCAGGGGTGATTAATACGTTAGTGAGGTCAGAAAGTGAGGCAGGGAGGGAAGAGTCCCGTGCCTCAGTGTGTTATGCGAGCCGTGGCAGAAAAGGCAGCATGGCTATGAACTGGCAGTGCAGGTCATGGATTGTGGGGAAAAGGAGAATCGACATTCTCCGGTCTGTCTCTGGTCTCCCCCGCAACTTGCCCGGTGGAATTTCTGGAAACGGGAGGTGAAAAAACGTTGCGCCATAACGGTTTGACGGGTAATTCCCCGTTTCCCCGTGAAAAAGATGCAGGGGTAGCATTTAATGAAAGAGACTGATAGTAAATTAGCGAAGAGATATTCATGACTAGTAATAAACAATCCATATGAATAATATATAAGTGAATGTATATATGAAATCGGCCATTGCTTTTCCTGATAATTATGAGTGATTTTAATTTGTTTTTATTAATTGATGTGAATGTGATTGATAAAAATATTAATCACGCTAAGTTTCCACGTTTACATGCATAAATAATATAAATCATTTCTTGGCAGCTATTGAATTTATTGAAGGTTTCCTATGAAATGATTTCTCTGTTAGAGCTATCTTTTGGTGTTTTCTTTATGGTATCTATTCAACGGGATTTTATTAAGGATTATAAAATCACGAGGTGAGAATAGTTTATCTACGAACTGTGAAAATTAAACGGGAAAACGGGAAATTTAAAGAAAAGTGTTAGTATACAAGGAATGTGTGAATCTCTGTGGCGGGAGAACAACGGGGATATTGCGGGAAAGGGACGGGGAAAGATTCTGTAGTGATGCGGATCAGATGTTTTCTGGTTTGCTCTTGCTCATACCGTGAACAGCGTTAGTGTGGTGAGCATCGTTTGCCAAAAGGATAGCAAGCCATGAATCAAGCCTGCAATCAGGTCGAGCTGTCACCGGATTTTAATCTGATGAACAGCCCCGTTCTGGTAAACGTTCCTGACCTGTATTTAGGTATGCTATTCAGAATTTTTTCCGTAATGCTCTGTTAGCAACTTAATCATCGCGTTTTTATGATTTTTAATATTTTTTTCAGTCCAACCCTCATCAAAGTTAGTCTTGGAGCGGAAAATAGCTCTCAATTTTAACGAGTCAAATCGAGGTTTGGCTTCAAAGTCTGCTTTTTTCTTTGCGACTGATTGATTGCTATAAGATGAATTATCTCCAGGGCTCAATAGCACTAGGTTACCAAAAGAGTTTAAAGGTGTTTCAGTGAGTCTATTACCATATTCTTCTTGCTGTGGGTGAACATGTTCTACGGAGTTTTTAGAAGTAATACGATATTGTTCAAATTTGATTAGATCTTTTTCTGGCAGAACGGTATTATTTAATGATTTCCATAGTATATATTCTAGTTTTTGGAACCAATAGTGTTCAAATCCGATACCATGCGATTCGTTGAAATATGTTACCAGCTCATCCCAGGGTTTAGTCTTAGGTTTTAACCATTTAGCCTGTTTAAAACTTGCCTCTTTTTGGCTGTCTAATGCAAGAGACATTCGATTATCAATGCGTTCAAGTATCCGACATGCGCGTTTATCTTCTGTGCCGCCAACTTCTCTACGAATCAGTGATGCAATAAATGGTGTTAACCAATATTGCGCACTGCGTTCACCAGTAAAATTACGAACACTTTGCAGCATTACCAGGTCACTTAATGGTTTAGGAGACCGGTTTAAGTAGTATTTCCCTTTGGAGATGCTACGAGAAACATTAGCTAATGCAAGATGCGCATCTAGGTTATCATCCTTTTCGACCCATTTAACAACCCATGTATCAAACTGGTAGCGTACTTGCCAAAGCATTTCTATGAAATCTTTTACTGTGCATTCATCGGAATTAATAAGTGGCTCAAAGATTTCAAGTAACCTATCACTATGCAGTCTTGGAATGATATCTTTTTGTTCATTCAATGCAAGAAATACACGATAAGCATGAATAAGTAACAAAGGGAAACCAATGATTGAACGACAATATACTGTCTCGATATCCAACTCATCTGATTCCAATTGTTCTGGTACTGTGTCCTCTGGAGTAAATTGACTCTCAATTTGTTCAGCAAGTTGAGCAATGGATAATCCTGAGTCATTTTTTTTCGTTGGTTCTTCAGTAATAGTAAATTTATTTAAACTAAATGTAGAAAGCTCTTGCGGTTGAATATTTTTCCAGTCAGCTTTTTTAAATGTTTTTCTAACATTTCTTTCAAAGTAGTTTTCCATATGTTCACAGGAAACCCAAATTGCTTCATATTGCGATTTATGTGTTTTAATTCGCTTTAGTAATTTTGCCTTTAAAATGTCTGTTTGCTCTAACTGAATGCCGGTTGTATTCATCGTGGCAAACAAGCGATTTAAATCCATTTGTACGGGAACAACATTATTTACCCATTGTACTTGGCTAAAAATATATTTTCCCAATAACTCAAAATTTTGCGCCGATTGCTGTTTAAGCTTAGCGATTTCTTTGGTTAAAACAGTTAGCGCTATATCTAGTTGCTTAAGGTAGTGGTTTTGTGCAATCGATTCATCAGACGGTTTTTCAAAGGATTTTAGTCCAGCAAGACTTCCCAATAAATTCTGGACTTGCTCTCGAATTGCAAACTGCAACCTGGGTTTATTCTCATATACAATCACATCAGTCAAAAGAGTCTTGCTACCAGCAGTCTTAAAAGCAATAGCAATTAGCATCAAAGTTGTTGTGCGTTGCTGACCATCAATCAGTTCATATATTTTATGAGTGTTTTGTTCCAGCAAGGATGAAAGAACAGTGCCAATGAAGTAATTTTTGTCGCCAGCAAAGCAAGCATCTTTAATATCATTAAATAGCAGTAATACGTCATCATCACTCCAAACATAAGGGCGTTGATAGCTTGGGATTGAAAACTGATAGCCTTTATTAAGCACAGTTTCTAGTGTTAGAATCTCCGTTTTAACACCTTGTTCCTTATCCATTTCTGACCTCCAGGCCTTTTATATATTTATCAAAATTAGGACCGAATTGTGTTTTAAAATTACTTTGACTGATTGATAGGTCAAAATGCTCTATCACGCGTATAACAAAGCGTTTTTTGACAGTGTTGTCATCCTCGCCGAGTCCATTGCTATTCACCTTTAAGTCAAAACCATCCAGCTTCGAAAAAAGTTGTTCGACCGTAAAACTTGTTGCAATCCAGTCAAGTACTGGTGTTTCTTGTATAAAAGCAGGTATTGACCTTTCTTTTACGGCGGTTTGGTTCTCAATGCGACGCGAATAAATAACCCTAAATAGCTTTTTTGCAGCCACTTCTAAATTTATTTGACCAAACTGACTTATATAAAGCAATAGTGCAGTATCCAGTAGTTGTTTGAGATAACTACAGCCTTCTAGTTTGCAAATGAAATGATTATAAAAATCACTGAATCCTTTTAGTGTTGAGCTCATTTCACCGTGCAGTAGATAAGTTTGACGAAGTTTTTCAAAATACTGAAGGTAGTGAATAGTATTTACACCACTATTGAGAGGTTGCCTTAAATCATATCCCACTTGTGCTTGAGATAAACTTTCTGTGCCGCTAGCTGAATAAGTACGAGTGATGCGACCAAAGGCAGTATCTTCTCCCTTACCCGTGTTTTCTGCCAACTCATTGACAATGCAGTTTCTAATTAGCGCCTTCTGGTTATGCAGCGGATATTCTCTAAAATGCAAATACTGCCAGTAGCGCCCTCTAACCAGTAAATCAACAATATTAGACAAATCACCGAGTGCTTCCCAACGCCTGGCAAAGCGATCAATGGATAGCTTATCTTTTTCGCCAATTGCTCGCAGATGGTGTGCTTTGATGATTTGATCGCCATTCAGACGTACACCTCCAGTATTTTGAGTTTCAAAAAATTGGTAGGCTTGATCTTCAGAACGAGTGATGACTAGTGAGAACTGCAATAGATTAAAATCAATCAATTCTAGCCACTCGCCAGAATGCTGTTTTAACCAGGCAAGATTATGCACTATCTGCCGTTGACTAATTGGTGAGTTATAATGCATCGAAAAATCAGTAAATTGCCCATTAAGATGAGCCATTAATGCTAAAGTGGTCAAGCGTTGCTGACCGTCGATGATATTAAGGCTCTCACCATCAGCATGCAAAATGACACTACCTAAATAATAGGGCATAGTGCTTGAATGGGCTTGGTGTTCCGCTATATCCTTTAACAACCTCGCGATTTGCCTATCTTGCCATATATAAGGGCGTTGATACTCTGGTATAGAAAAATTGCTGCTGATTGTGTCACATGTACCGGTTTTAATTTGTTTACCTGTAAGCAGGTCAGCTACAGAGCATATTGCTACACTAACAGTCACATGAATTCCTTCTGAATGTAGATCTAAGACATCGCCCCGATGTCTTAGCTGAAGCTTTATGCAGGTAAAGCACCAGAGATAGCCCACAAGTTCTCAATCTGCCATGGGCAGATTCGATTTTTTGATTCATATTTGTTGGTATCATGATACTAAGTATGTGAAATCTCAAGCATCATAGGGCCACACAAAAGAAAGCAATGATGCTTCACTCTCCCTGACCGGACAAAGACCGGATGCTGCCTTGCTGTGATCAATTCACCAGCAGGTATACCGGCAGGAAATAGTGTTTATTGGCAGCGTGAAGACCAGCAGAGGTTGGTACAGTGACCGGAAGAGTAAGTTGTCGCTAAAGGGAGATACTCAGATGGGGCTCAAGAGGTAAAGCAGCGACATTAGTGGTCAGAATGACCAGAAATCTACCAGAATCCCAGAAAGCAAAAACCCAGCCATAGGCTGGGTTCTTTAAATAGTGGTGCCCGGACTCGGAATCGAACCAAGGACACGGGGATTTTCAATCCCTTTAAAAGAGGCCAAACGATCCATCAGCACTAACATTTT
>NZ_PQTC01000038.1:0-20278 GCF_003850715.1 Enterobacter sp. 301B | reverse complement strand
AAAGCAAAAACCCAGCCATAGGCTGGGTTCTTTAAATAGTGGTGCCCGGACTCGGAATCGAACCAAGGACACGGGGATTTTCAATCCCTTTAAAAGAGGCCAAACGATCCATCAGCACTAACATTTTTTTACTGGTTTACCTTGAGAGAAATGTTTAAGTTTGGTTCTACATGACTTAAGTAATGCTTAAATACGGCGTTTCGAAGCTACCAGAATCCTACCATTATGAGCCTATACCCATAGAAGAGAAATTATCTCCCGTTCTCGCGATTCAATGACTAAAAATCAGACGGTGCAGGCTTTTAGATACTGATATTATATCTTTTGGGTAAAGTATTAATCTCTGTTGAGATAGGCTCTTAGCCCTAAAATAGCCGAGCAGCAAACGCCAAAACAACAATACTGACATTACCATTAACTGTCGCGATAGTTCTGAGTCGGTCGTCTTTAAGTGTTTTACCATCAAATGTTGCGATGGTGCGGAGTCGATCGTCTTTCAGGGTCTTGCCATCAAAGGTAGCGATGGTGCGGAGTCGGTCGTCTTTCAGGGTTTTACCGTCAAAAGTTGCGATGGTTCTGAGCCGGTCGTCTTTCAGGGTTTTACCGTCAAACGTCGCGATGGTCCTCAGTCGATCATCTTTCAAGGTCTTGCCATCAAAGGTCGCGATAGTCCTGAGTCGATCGTCTTTTATAGTTACGCTCATAAGTATTCTCCTGTGATACATCCGTTCAGCACTTTACCATCCAAAATCAAGCACTGGTTTCTGTAAGTTCTGGACGCTAATTGTCTGAATCAGCGTTTAAAACTCATCCAGTTAGCATTAACATTAACCAGCGCCTCATTGATCATAACAGGTCTGATGCAGGTGAAAAGATACAATCTTACCTATAAATTGCGGTGGCGCATTGTTCTTTTATCTGGCTACTAGAGGTGCCCACCAACCCCTTTAAATTTTTCGATAAACGCCCCAATTTTCTGGAATACAGTCTGCTTTTTCGTTTTGTACTGAGGATTCAGCGGACTGAGCTTTGGTAGCGTCTCGTTTAACTCCGTCCCATTTTCGGTAGCATATTCCCGTTTTAGTGATGTGCGGATATAGCGCCTTGCAGCCTCTTCATTGAGGTTTTCTTCCTTAATCAACGCTTCTGCTTCCCGCTGCTGTTCACGCTGAGCATAGGTAAAGAATGCATCAATGATACTGGCCTTGTCCGGCATGTCATCAAGGTTAGTTTGCTGAATAAAGTCAACAATCAGACCTTCTTTGGCACGGTTGCCCAGACTTGAGCGGATTAAGCGTCTGACCTCTTCAGTCAGGGCTTCTTTACCTTTTTTCTGACGATTGTGGTCGAAAATCAGACCAAGGATGTAATCCAGGTTAATTTCCTGCGACTTCAGCAGGTCAATTTCAAACACCACGTCATCCCAGTCTGTGGTTGATTTATCCCTGTCGTTTGATGCTTTTTCGCGTCGCTGCCAGTCCCGGATATCATTGTATGCTGAGCGATAGTCCTGAACTTTACGTTCTGCCGGGAGACGAATGGTTTGTAATTCAGCAAATTTTTCATCATCCACATAGTGCTCTGCTTTAAAGGTTTCTATCGCTTCCGGGTCACTAATATCAACCTTCTGCAGGGCTTTCAGCGTGGCAAATTCATCATAGTTTTGAAGGATGTTTTCTGCCCGCAGATATTCACTAAACAGTTTGACGAAGGCTTTTTTCTCTTTTTCACTGTCGATACTGGCAGGGTCAGGGAAGCGCTGCTCCAGCTCCGAAACAACAGCCATAAAACCTCGTTTAGCCTCACCGGTTGCCGCATCGGTAAAGCCCTGCATGTACTCTTCGTAGCTTTTTTCCAGCACCACATTCTTGGTGTTTTTGTCGCCAAATAGTGTGATGGCATCAATGGTCGGACGCTCCAGGTCCCTGAAAGTCACGATATTGCCGAAGGTTTTGGTGGCATCATAGATACGGTTTGTGCGGGAAAATGCCTGCATCAGGCCGTGATAACGGAGGTTTTTGTCAACGAAAAGAGTGTTAAGCGTCGGGGCATCAAAGCCGGTTAAGAACATTCCCACCACGATGAGAAGGTCGATATCCTGATTTTTCACTCGTTGAGCTAAATCGCGGTAGTAGTTCTGGAAGCCGTTACTGTCGGTACTGAAATTGGTTTTAAAGTGGTTGTTATAGTCATCAATGGCTGAATCCAGGAATTCCTTTGCGCTGCTGTTCATTGCGCTGGTATCAAAGCTTTCGTCAGTAATATCACCAATGGCGCTTTGCTCTTCATTTGCAGCAAAGGAGAAGATGGTTGCAACCCGAAGGCGTTTATAGCTGCCAGATTTCTTCTCCGCTTCTTCCTGTAGCATTTTAAACGTCGTGTAATAAGCTTTTGCCGCTTCCACGCTGCTAACTGCTAACATGGCGTTAAAGCCCTTAGCTCCCGGGAAGGTTCGGTGTGTTTTCTGACGGAAGTTATTGATAATGTATTGCGTTATTTCCTGGATACGTAGTGGGTGCAGAAAGGCCTGGTGGTTTTCAGCCGCGCTGAGTTTTTTCTCATCAGTTTCCGTTTCAAGAGACTTAAACTGTGGGCGGACATCGTTATAGTCCACCTTAAACTTCAGCACTTTTTCATCACGAATCGCATCAGTAATGACGTAAGAATGTAACTCACGCCCGAACACGCTGGTTGTGGTTTCTGCTCCCAGTGCGTTTTCGGGGAAAATAGGCGTACCGGTAAAACCAAACTGATAAAAGCGTCTGAATTTCTTTTTGAGGTTTTTCTGGGCCTCACCAAACTGGCTGCGGTGACACTCATCAAAGATAAACACCACCTGCTGTTGGTAGACGGGCAGGTCAGCTTCAGATTTCATCAGGTTATTGAGTTTCTGAATGGTTGTGACGATGATTTTGTTATCGTCTTTATCCAGGTTTCTTCTGAGGCCTGCTGTATTATCCGAACCATTGACACTGTCCGGAGAGAAGCGCTGATACTCCTTCATGGTCTGGTAATCGAGGTCTTTCCTGTCGACCACGAAGAAGACTTTATCGATAAAGTCCAGCTCAGTAGCCAGACGTGCGGCCTTAAAGCTGGTCAGGGTTTTTCCTGACCCTGTGGTATGCCAGATAAATCCACCGCTTTCGGGTTTTGACCAGTTCTTCGCTTTAAAAGAGCTGTTGATTTTCCAGAGAATGCGCTCGGTGGCGGCAATCTGATAGGGGCGCATGACGAGCAGCGTCTGGCTGCTGTCAAACACGCTGTAATTAAACAGAACATTCAGCAGAGTATGCTTCTGGAAGAAAGTGGCGGTAAAGTCCTTCAGGTCCTTAATCAGAGTGTTATCCGATTTTGCCCAGTTCATGGTGAAATCAAAGCTATTTTTATCCCGTTTAGTGGTACTGGCAAAGTACCGGGTATCAGTCCCGTTGGAAATCACGAAGAGTTGCAGGTATTTAAACAGGGAGTTATCGCTGTTAAAGCTTTCCTTGCTGTAACGGTGTATCTGGTTAAAGGCTTCACGAATCGCCACGCCACGCTTTTTGAGTTCGATTTGCACCAGCGGAAGGCCGTTGACCAGAATGGTGACGTCATAACGGTTAGCGTGTGAGCCAGTCTGCTCAAACTGCTGAATGACCTGCACCTTATTGCGCAGCAGGTTCTTTTTATCTATCAGATAGATGTTTTCCAGACGACCGTCATCAAACGTGAAATCACAGATATAGTCGATATGGATTTTACGGGTTTTGTCCAGGCTGCTGTCACTGGGGCTGTCGAGATACTGCTCTGCGAAACGCCGCCATTCACTTTCGTTAAACTCCACACCATTAAGACGCTGAAGCTGGTCCCGCACATTCGCCAGCATCGCAGTCGGTGACTTAACGGATATAAACTCATAGCCCTGATTAAGAAGGTTCTGAATCAGTTCCCGCTCAAGGTCCAATTCGCTCTGGTAGCTGTCACCGGTATCCATAACTTTTGTGTATTTATCAAGGACGATAAAGTTATTGGATTCAGCAATGGTGTGTGTCTGTTGTGTCATGGTGCATCCTGTGCGTCATCTGGCAAAGTCCGGAAGGGTATCAGAAGGATCTTCCGGCATTCATAAAACCTGATACCGGGCGGGTGAGAACAAACCCTGCCGGTATCAATGGTCCGTCAGTTGCTGGCGGTTTCTGGTTTCGGGAAGCTGAACAGTAAATCACGATAGTACTCGTACTGTTTCTGGCGCAGCTCGATTTCGCGCGGGAGGCCTTCTGTGATTGAACCCGTCAATGTGTCAAATTTGTCCAGCATTTTAGCAATATATTTCTGACGCTCTATGGAAGGCACTAATAATTTCAATTCCTGCAATTTCCCCACAGCAAGACCCGGCTGTGCAGATTTCGACGCATATTGATTTAGATTCATTGTTGTTAACATATGAAATGCCCAGTCAATATCAATCCCCTGCATGGCTGAGACTACAACTGCATGTTCTGTAGCGTAGAACTGACCTTTCATTCTTTGGACATTGCCACACAGAGCACCTTGTCGCCCTATTAATAGATGTTCCCCATCATGACTTTTTTCTTTAACGTAACCACGAATACCGTTTCCGCCAAAACAAGGATATACAAAATCTCCTTCTTTCCCATCTACTATATTTCTCGCCGAAATATGCTGCCCTGCACGCATCTTCACAATCTCACCCAATGTCTTCCACTCAACTTCACCCTCTTCAAAACTCAGCAACTGGTCTCGATAGTAGTTGTACTGTTTTTTACGCATGGTAAGCTCAGCGGTAAGCTCAGCGGTAAGCTCAGCGGTAAGTGCAGTAAATTTGTCCAGAATCCGGACGATTTCAGACTGGATGGCAAGGGACTTTTCTGGGTTGTTGGGGCAGGGAATTGGGATCTCAGCCATTCCAAGACCTTTTGCATTAATTGATGAAATTTTGCCGGATGAAACGCCTCTTTTAATTTGCTCTTTAAATAAGTTCGTTCTCAGGAAGTAAGAAACATACTTTGAATTTAATTCGCTTTTGAATGAAAAACATGCATCGTGAAAGACCACATCATTTTTCCCAAGCCATGCAGTACCGTTTCCAATATCCTCAATTGTTTCGCCTGCAGCGACAATAATTACGTCTCCATGATTAGCGACACGTAATTTTTCAGCGACTCCTTCGTCAAGGAATGACTTGGTTTCTTCTGCCGATATTCCATAATGTGTGTACATTTCTCCATAGTGGATGCATGGAACACCTTCCGAAATAAGGTCTGATTTTACGAACCTCTTACCTCGCAGAAACTGGCCAACACTATCTAGTGTCCTCCACTCAACCTCAGCCCCATCCAGCAGTTTTTCCAGATAACTCAGCCCGCTCATGCCTGTACCTCACTGCCTTCAATTTCTGCCACAATCGCGTCAATGTCCTGGCGTAACTGGTCGATTTTGCTGACGGTGGTTTTCAGCTCGGCATTCAGTTCAGTGATATTGACAATTTCGCGGGTATCTTTGGCTGCCACATAGCTGCTAACCGACAGGTTATAGTCATTAGACGCCACAGTTTCATAAGGAACCGTTTTTGCCAGATGGTCAGTATCTGCTTTGCTGTCGAACACACTCATAATCTGTCTGATATGGTCATCAGTCAGGATGTTGTTATTAGTTTCTTTTTTAAACAGCTCACTGGCATCAATAAACTGCACGTTGGTATCGGTTTTGTGCTTTGACAGCACCAAAATATTCACCGCAATGGTGGTGCCGAAGAACAGGTTTGGTGCGAGTGAAATCACCGTCTCAACATAGTTGTTATCGACCAGATACTGACGGATTTTTTGCTCAGCACCTCCACGGTAGAAAATACCTGGGAAGCAGACAATCGCCGCGCGGCCTTTGGCGGACAGGTAGTTAAGCGCATGAAGCACAAACGCAAAGTCAGCTTTTGATTTTGGTGCCAGCACACCTGCCGGAGCAAAACGCTCATCGTTAATCAGCGTCGGATCGTCACTGCCAATCCATTTCACCGAATATGGCGGGTTCGAAACAATCGCATCAAACGGCTTTTCGTCGCCAAAGTGTGGTTCAGTCAGGGTATTGCCCAACCTGATATCGAATTTGTCGTAGTTGATGTTGTGCAGGAACATGTTCATACGCGCCAGGTTAAAGGTTGTATGATTTATCTCCTGACCATAAAAACCGTCTTCAATGATATGGTTATCAAAGTGCTTCTTCGCCTGAAGCAGCAGTGAGCCCGAGCCTGCAGCAGGGTCATAGATTTTGTTGACGTGAGTCTGACCGTGCATCGCAAGCTGAGCAATCAACTTAGAGACGTGCTGAGGTGTGAAGAACTCCCCTCCAGACTTACCGGCATTTGCCGCATAGTTAGAAATCAGGAACTCGTAGGCATCACCAAACAGGTCAATCTGGTGCTCGTTAAAATTCCCCAGTTTTAGCCCCTCAACGCCTTTGAGAACGGCGGCAAGACGGGTGTTTTTGTCTTTGACTGTGTTCCCCAGTCGATTGCTGGTCGTATCGAAATCGGCAAAGAGACCTTTGATATCGGCCTCAGACGGATAGCCGTAGGCAGAGCTTTCAATAGCGACGAAGATACTGTTTAAATCAGCATTCAGCCTGTCGTTGGTGTTAGCTTTAGCTGCAACGTTGCAGAACAGCTGGCTCGGGTAGATGAAATAGCCTTTAGTCCTGATGGCATCGTCTTTGATGTCATCGGTAATGATGCTGTCATCAAGTGCTGCATAATGTATGCTCTCATCCCCTGCTTCCATGTAGCTGGAAAAATTCTCACTGATGAAGCGGTAGAAAAGTGCACCGAGTACATACTGTTTAAAATCCCACCCATCTACGGAGCCTCTGACATCATTGGCAATGGCCCAGATTTGGCGGTGTAGCTCTGCACGCTGCTGAAGGCTTGTCATTTTGTATCCTGTTGTATGATTCTTAAGTACTGTTATTGGCCCGATTTTATCGCAATTTCATATTGATGACAGGCTTTGTATGTCATACGTTGCACTGAGAGTTCGTTTGCCCGGTTGTGTAGCCAACACTCTTTCAGTCAGGCCAGTAGAAACGTTGTGCTGACAATAAATACTGAGGCCCCAACACTTTCGGGGCTTAAGATCAGTCAGTGAGAATTTCTTCATCCGTATCCATTGTGGATGGTGATGAATCTATTTTTGTTGTAAGAAACACCCGACTCAGTAGTCTTTGCTTCAGGGCGTTTCTTCGCTCATTGTAGAATTCCGGGAAGCGACTGAACTCAATATTTTCATCTGAAACTAACAGCATTGATGGCGAATAGTTGTTTGATGGCTGAGATAGCCATTGTTTCAGGGAAGTATCCTGTTTACTTATATTCTGAGAGTGATTCAGTAAATGAAGATTCGGTATGGTGTCCCAGTATTCCGGATTTTCATAAAAGCTGAGCTTCTCAGGTGAATTCGCAATATAATCTAGTTTTTCAAGATATTTCTTTGAAAAATGATTTCTTGGGTGAAGGTGATCAATATGAAACACCTCGGTCGGATTCATTTCAGGGAACAGAAGATGCAATAGTGCGCGGCAACGACCTTCGCCATATCTGATATTGAGAAGGCTTTCGATGTATTCGTCGTCAAATCTGAGGTCTTTATTCGAGCCTTTATATCTGTCAATAATTTTCTCAAGAGGAAAATGAACATCTGAAAGACTATTCTTCATTACGTCTCTGATGCTCGTGAGTAGCGCATCTGCCTGGCTTCCAAAGATTCCTTTCAGAAGTACCATGTAAAACCACTGGCTAATTACTGAGCGTTCATTGTGGTTTTTATTCAGGAGATTAATCGTTGTATATAATGAATGTCCACTGGTTTGCTTTTTGTAAAGCCAGTAGACCACAGGAATGACTGCATTTTTAGATATCAAAGACTGTGGATTGATGCCGAATCGCCTGATAAGAATAAAGGTCTCCTTGATACAGGATTTTATTTCAGACCATTGTTGTTGTATCTTACCGACCTCCTCTGAAGTGAAGTTTTTTACTTTGAACCGGACGTCAGAGTCAATAAGCATCAGGCTGGTTTTTAAGAACCAGTCTCTTTCAATATAAAAACCCATTTCATTATTCTGATAAATATTTTTTGTCAGTTCATCCAGTTCTCTTCTGAAATCACCCTGCCAGTGCGCTACCGCTATTGACATCAGTAAGTCGGAGAACTCAAGTTTTGTCCCCCCGCTGTTCGTGCGGATGAAAACATCCAGCACATGATCAATGTCCTGACTGCTCTCATTGAAGTAGTGGATAAGATTTTCAGTTCTTATCTTGGTATAAAGTCTCAGTAATGTTTTTCTGGAAAATTCACTGGAAATGAGTCCTCTTTTTTCGAGTTCTGGTTCGACAACGTTAAATAAAATATCATCCGGAGAATCATGTTGCTCGTATTTGAATATTTCGTGCAGGCAGAACCAGTGATGTTTGTTGTCTGTAAGTGAATCAGCGTATTGCTTCTCAGTGAGGAACCTGAAGTTGTACTTCATCATGAGTTCGTCGTCTGACTTAAGTGGCGCTGTTAAATCGACGTAAAGCTTTCTGGGTGGCAGGATGCGATCATCCTGTGCCGAAGGCCACCACATCCGGGGCTGTTTATACGCATACGTTCCACACAATCCAATATATAATGATGTGAGACGCTGCTGACCATCAATCACCGCCTTGAAATCATGAAATCCAGCATTTGTTGCTACGCAGGGGTTTTCTTCATTAAATCGCTGACAGTATTCTTTCAGGAATTCATAGAATTTGTAATCATTTTTAATACTGGCACTACGGATATCCCACATCATGAAAGAGTTTATCGGGTAGTCTCGCATGATGGAATCAAACAGCAAACATATCTGACTGCTGCTCCAGACGAACTTCCTCTGAATTGCAGGCAGAAGATAGTGGCGTAAATTAATTGAATCTATCGCTTGTTTTATCGTTATTGCTTTTTCATACTGGCCAGCCATTATAAACCTCATATGTTATATTAGCTGGCCTATTTTAATTTATTGCGTGTCGGTAGTACAGTCTTTGCACAAACTAATTTATGCAATGGAAAAGCTGACGGCTCGGTTTGTGTTTTTCATTCGGGTAGACCCGCATTGCGGATGCACAAAGTGATGAAACCTGTCTTGCTATATTTTTACCGAAGTTAACAAGAAGGCCGTGCTTTATTTTTTCACCCTCTGCCCTGATGCTGATGATAAAGCTGAACTGATATACGATTACCTCAATGAGGTCATTGCCAAATGTTATGATGGCGGCGTTGTTTATTTCATGTTCATAATTCCTCAGGTCAGTGTTAAGTCTTGCGGTTGCATCTACAAGTGCATATTCTTTATCGATAATCATAACTTTCTCACTTATCATGTTAATGTGATTTAATCATCACTAATAATATGTTGTGATTTTAATTACGATTATTCGTCTGTTTACTCCCGTAATGCATTATCTGATGAATAATGTTCATGTGGGGTAAGGTTTCCATAAAGTCAGACTGTTCAATCAGCGAAATGAGCATATTATCGATTTCAAACGTTGTATCCGGTAATACCTCAACCAGCCTGATTCGGGACAGGGAAATAACGAACACGCCCGATAAAGCACACCCAGCAAGAAACCACTCCGCATGGCTGCAAAGCAGACGATAGGGATGAACGGTATGGCTGACGTTTTCGTCGGTTCTGATACGCACCTGGGTCTGGTTGAGTATGGCGAGCGTCAGTCTGCTGAAATCACCAAAGAGCGTGGGTTTCTGGCGCGGCTCCGGGAGCATAATCCGGTAGGGTGAAGGGCGCTCCCCGTCAAGCAGAAGGCTCAGCAGTTTGGCGTCCATCGCGGGTAACAGACGGTCAAGATGCAGCAACCTCGCCAGTATCTTCATATCCCGTTCCGTGCGGCGACGAAAGTAATGCGAAGCGAGCTGATATACGCCGTTGTTCTGTTCAATATCAAGATAGGTGAGGCGGACGTTAAAATCCCGCCGCAGCGTGCGCGTCGTCACCCCAAATTCTTCTGCCAGCGTCCCGATATGCAGCTTTTCACCCTGAAACAAACGGCTCAGGATGATGGAAAGGCGGGTTGCCAGTCTGTCATGTTCATTTTCTTGTGTTATCAGCGTCATACATCATTTCCGAATTTAGCCGGGAAATGATGCCAGCAGTAGCGGACAGGATTTGTCCGCCTTCTGAAGTTTTTTAAAGTCTGAATACCTTAAATGTAAGTGCTAAACGTCAGTATTCTCAGGTGAATAAAGATGCTTCTGGCGCATGTAGGCAATAAAAATGCAGGATGGTAGCGTCACCCGGTATGCGGGACCGGCTAAATCAATCAGCAGCCAGAGAGAACTGAGCACCCAGCCCACGGGACCGGCAAAAGCGCCCATGGTACGCGTCAGCATGGCATTTCCTGCAACGGTCAGCCCTCTGCCTAACAGGGCTTTCGCCACACCATTTGTGACAACAAGTGCCATCTGATAGGCCGCAAACCCGGATGTTTTTATCCCCGCCTGGATTGCCATGGTCAGCAACTCCGGCGTGGGGTTGCTGTAGCCTGTCTGCAATTCTTCCGCCACGGTCTTTAGCTGGTCAGGCGTCATCTTCTCAAGACTTTTCTCCAGGATCTTCATCAGCAGATTCATTTCAATGGTTTCAACACTGGATTTGTTGTTGTAGTTCACCTTCATTTTATCGCAGGCATCGGTGAGAATTTCCCGGTACAGCACCCCTTTACCCCAGCGGAGCAGCGTGGCAAAGCTGTTCGCCCCAAACGTCTGAACCTCGGCGGCAATGGCATCCCAGTAGCGCGGGTGGTTGGGCTTGTGTTTTTTATACTGAGGATCATAGGTCAGCGTTTCCGTGATGCGTGCCAGTCCGTCTTTCGGATCGCAGATAAGCACAGAAACCAGTAAATCCAGATCGTCACGATGGCAGTGGCGCAGAAATTCAAGATCAGGGTCGTGTCGGTAGGTAGCCATATTTCACCTCATTGCAGATATTGGACCTGACAGTTTAATTACTCCCCCCGGACAGGGTGTGTCCGGCTGATCAAGAAAAAGTAAAAAAAACCTGCCCGAAAGCAGGTTTCTGTTCACCGGATGGCCGGATATCACGTTCCGGTTACTTTTTGCGCCATTCCTTTTCCACTTTATCCGCAAAGGCATTGCACTGCCGGGCATATTCCGGGTTATAGAGCAGCTCTGACTGCGAAAGCTGCATGGCGGTCATGCTGCCGTTACGGGCATTTGATTCGAGCCAGGTTCTGCCATAGGTTTTGTTCATCACCTGGAGCACCCGGTTGAATACCGGTCCGTTAAAGCGGGCATTGAGATTAACGCCTTTTACCTGAAGGCCGCTGTCACTGGTCTGGGTCAGGCGGGTGGAGTACATCGCGCAGAAGGTCGAGTTGGTTATCATCTGAGCGTCAGCCTGCTCGTCGGCGAACGCGCTGTGGCTGAAGGCTGAAAGCAGAATTGCGGCGGTTAACAGTTTTAAAATTTTCATCATGTTCCCTTATGGATTGAAAAGCGGAGACAGCCTGCCATACGGAGTGGTCAGGAGATGTCCGGCAGAGAAAAAAGTCAGGGTTTCAGCGAGGGAGCCAGTCGCCAGCGGTGAGGGCCAGCGGATTCGAGCACAAAGGCCAGATGGGTGAGGTCCCGTCTTGCCGTGCGGGGAGAGACGTCAAACTGCCGGATGATGTAGCGAACAGATATTGTCTGACCGTAAAACAGCACCATGGTCAGCCGGATAAGCCGTTCTCCCTGTCCGGTGACACGTTGCCTGCAACGGCTGGCTTTCATCGTTGCCATACGCGCCATCGGTCCCCTTTCTGAAAAGAATCGAGATGTCTGGCAAGCCAGATATCAGGGCACGAATCGCCGGTAACGCAGCGGGCAGTAAACCGGTGGCAGTTAAAGTCGAGCAGGCTATAAGGATAGCGCTGACCCACTGCCGCCTTTGCCCGTTCAGCGGCCCGCGCACAACCCCGTGGTGTCAAATCCATACAGTCGGTATACACAGAGATAGCGGAGTTCCAGCCATCGAGCCGGTCAAGAAACTCACGAGCATTACTTCGGATAACAATGCCGTCGCCGTCAAGATGAACAATGTCGCCATTACCCACATAGATACCGCTGTGTGCGGCAAGGCCAAAAAGCAGTTCGCACTGCACGATACCACCGTAAGCCGGTTCATCGACGCAGGACAGAATGCAGTTATCGATAAATGAATCCACGAAGTTCAGCAGCAGAAGCCGGTACATAACATTCAGTTCCTTACTACGGGGGAGAGGGGGGATGCGTGGGAAACCGGGTGAATACTCAGCTTTCCCACAACGTACGGACCGTGAAAACCCCCATATCGTGGTAAGCCATAAAGTTACTTTCCCATAGCGACCAGAACTCACGGGCGTCGACATGAGAGATATCGCCACAACGGGAAAGCCACGTGTATTGTTGCGTCCAGCTCACATCGACATCTTTTTCAAGCTCAGGCCATGGATGCCCTGCATAGTGAAAATCGGTGACGTAATCGAGCTGCCAGTCTTCTCCGGCAGGGATGAGGCGTATTTCGACCGGATGCCAGCCGCCCTTTTCCGGTGAGTATTCAGGGTCACGGAAGTTAATGGTTAATCCGGTGATGGGGTGACGATGAGGCGGTTTTTGCGCAACGATACCCAGAAGCAGTTGGTTGAACGACCGGGAGAGCGGCAGCACATAGCCGCCCTGCAATATAGCGGGTGATGACATAGTGAATTTCCTTTTTAAGGGGTATGGAACACAGAAAAAGCGGGGGATTAGTCCTGGCTGATTGCGGCAAGCTGCGTCAGACGGTGCTGCCAGTCGGCATAGCAGCGGTGCATAAAGAGTCTGCTGCTGTCCGCTTCGATAAGGCAGATATCCGGACTTCTGAGCACAGCAGCAAGAAACCCGGCGTTGTTGGTACTGCCCTGACCAAACAGTGGGCGAAATACACGGGACGGGAAGCTGTCCTGCTGCTGTTCCAGAATGGCGTGAATCGCATCAAGCGCTATCCATTCACGAGAGAACAGGCCTCCTTCGCCATTGGCGGTTAAGCGCAGGGCAAGGCTGCCGGTATCACCCTCCTTACCCAGCTCATACGTCAGCAGACCTTTACTGTGGGGGCTGATTTTCTCGGCTTCACCACTGTAGAACACGGTATAGCTTTCGGTGAC
Source organism: Enterobacter sp. 301B (assembly GCF_003850715.1). NCBI lineage: Bacteria > Pseudomonadati > Pseudomonadota > Gammaproteobacteria > Enterobacterales > Enterobacteriaceae > Enterobacter > Enterobacter sp. 301B. Next base: position 7,059 of record NZ_PQTC01000038.1, on the reverse strand, counting down.
GGCGGCTTCGGTAGCGCTTTTTTTCTTACTCATGGGTCAGCGCCTCAATCAGGTTCTGGAGTTGAGTGATAACGGTCGTGTCCGGGAACACCAGATAGATACCCTGACCGTTATCGCAGACGATGCCGAGCAGGAGATACCAGCCATCATCAAGCGCGGTGACGTATTCAGGGTTAGCCAGTGCCACTGCCAGCAGCGGGTCTTCGGGGAGTGTGTCATCGTGGTTGAGATGCCAGAGCAGGGTTCCCGTTTCGTTCCAGAAGGTGGTAAACAGGTCGATATCATCGACAGGGCCAAGGATTTCATTGCTGAGGGCCGCCAGTGCGGAGGCGGGCAGGTTGAGAAGGAGAAGACTGGTGGGGGTCGTGAGTTTAAACATGATTATCTCCATTTGATTGATTTCAAATGGATAATATGTGCCTGTTTTGTGGCGTGTTACGGCGAAGTATGGAAAAAGGTTTTGACATCGTGGATTTTTTCCAGTTACATTTATCCCGCCTTCAGTGCAGGTCTGTTCATGGCCAGTAAGCATTAAGGAGTCCAGCGCGGCTACCCCGATGAACCATCAGGTGAGTCGTTGACTGGTACAGCGGTCAATGATGTATGCAGGTTATATCCTGCCATCTTTCGCTGTTCTGAGCCTTCACAGTGATGTGTTGTTTCGGGGCGCTTTATCAGTGCCCTGCTCGAGCCTGTAAGAAATTACGGGACCACAAGCGTCTTATGGCGCCAATGGTATCTGCTGGTGAATCCAGTGGATTAACACACGAAATTCAACGGGATCTCTGATCCTTTTGTTTAATTTTCGCGTGGATTCGGGCTATGCAACACATTGTCAAAGTAGTATTTACAACCCTTCTCTTGATTTGCAGCACCCTTGCGTATGCACAGCGTTTAACCGTTCCCGCATACATGGAGGACGCTGTGTCCTGTACAACACAACCTATAAGCCAGTCCCTTATTCAGAGCGTTCAGGCTGAATGCATTCAGAAGGGCAAAAGTCGTGAACTGAGCGACAGCAGAACTACGGGTTTTAAGGCGCTGGTCAGTAAACGAGGCAAGGTCATGTTTGCCGCCCGTTTCAGTTGTGGCGGGAGTAACGTATATCGCCGTCTGGGTGATTATCCGGCACTTACCATCACGCAGGCGCGGTCAGCAGCACAAAAACTAATTGCAGATATGCGGGCAGAGTACCAGCTACGTGGTGCTAACCTGTTCGTTTCGCATAATTTGCTGTTCAGTGGTCTGCTGGAGCGCTTCGAACATGATGTTCTGGACGCTGGTGTAAAGCGTTCTGCCGATACCGATCGTTCAAAAATCCGTAACTATCTGCTTCCCCTTCTTGGGCATTTTAAGATTCATGATATCGATGAGGGCGTTATCGGGCGTTATCTCAATGGCCTGAGCAATCTGAAACCAGCCACACGTAATCGTCATCTGGCTCTGCTGAAAGCCATTTTTGGTTATGGTCGCAGAATGAAGCTGGTGACGACGTTACCCACTGAGTTTATCCGGATGCTGCCGGAAACCACGTCCCGTCGCAGGGCGATGAGCCATGAGGAATTTCAGCGCTGGTTTAAGGCCTGCGAGCAAAAACACCACAAGGAACCCGATAGTGCAGCGGTCATGCTGCTGATGTTTCTGGGCTTAACCGGGCTTCGACTGGGGGAAACTCGTCACCTTCGTCTGGAGGATGTGGAATGGTCACGTAAGGTCATTACGCTCAGACAGACCAAGAACGGCAGGCAGCGTCATGTTCCGGTGTGTGATAAAGCCTTTGTGCTGCTGACCGAAGCGCGTCAGTTCCTGGGGGATAGCGGTTGGGTTTTCCCTGGACAAAACACGGATAATCCGGTTGCAGAACCCCGTCGCCTGCAAAAAACACTTTGTGAAACAGCGGGTATCCCGTCCTATACCATCCATGAGTTGCGCCATTCTTTTGCGACAATCCTTGTCGAAAGTGGCGCGGATATCCACATGGTCAAGGAGCTGCTGGGCCACAGTACGATTAAAGTCACTGAGATCTATGTGCATTCCAGTCCGGAGCGATATCACGCTGCCGTCAATCAGGCAATGGGCGTTGTTAATTCGTAAACAGAACCATCGCAGCAGGCGGATGGGTTCTGGCTTACGCCTGCTGTTCATATTGAATTTAAGGAGACAGTCATGAGTGGCGATAAATTAACCAATCTGGCAGATGATATTGATACTGATATTGATCTGTCACTTAGTCAGTTCCTTACGCAAAAGTCGCTTAATGAGGCGCGTGCGGCAAAAATTCTTGACGATGCAATAGAGATTGAACTGGATGAAGATGAACCGTCGCAGAACGGAAGTGCAGCGGGACTTCCTGCGGGCTACTATAACGGGAACTCGGGTAGCTTTTTCGCCAGAGGGAAAAAGGTTGTACATATCAGTTCCACTCCCATAATCCCATGCGCCAGATGCTGCTCTAAAAACAAACAGCACAACATGAGCGTTGATCTGATGACCATTAATTACATCGGGCAAAAGGTCGTGGTGTCGGTATCGCTTGACGAGCTGGCAAGAAACCCGGAACAGGTCATTGCTGCTCTGGCGTCCAGAGGATTTGGTGTGACGACATCTGTCCATGCCAGGGCTTACTTTGAGAAATTCATTCATGCGTGCATGAAAATGGCGCTGCCAATGTATCTGGTGGCAGAGTCTATGGGTATGGTCGAAGGAGAAGCTGCCTTTTTGCATGGTGATATGCCGGTTGCCAGGGGGATCTCCGGTTTTGATTACCTTGTTCCTCATAAATCGGTTTTTTCAGGCATTCGCATGTCAGGGTCGTTAGCAGAATGGAAAACGCTTATTGAAGAGAATGTTTACGGATGGCCCCAGTTGTTTGCGCTCAGCAGCTCGTTTGCATCAATGCTACTTGGGATGGCCGGGATGGATGTGGCGTTGTTTCATTTTTATGGTGGTTCGACAACAGGGAAAACGGTAGTTCTTCAGGTGGGAATGTCTGTACATGCCCATGGCGGTGAGCCCGGTAGTCATCCGGACGTCGCTATTCTGCGATGGAATACAACAGATAATGCACTCGAAATCAACCTCAGCGAGTTTTCCGGGTTAGTTGCCTGTATTGATGAAATGGGCGCTTACAGTGATCGAAAATTCTCATCATTGTTGTATAACATGACCTCTGGTCGCTCAAAAAATCGCCTGGATAAGTCGCTCACAGGAAGAAAACCCGTATTGTGGAAGACGTTCATTCTGTCCTCCGGCGAAATGTCTATACCGGAAAAGCTAGCTTCCCGCAATGAACAGCTTCAGGGAGGGCAGGAACATCGGGCTATCAGCCTGAATATTCTGCCGGAAGACGCTGCAAAAGAAGGTGAACCCGTCGGAGAGGTACGTCGCCGCGCTGATATCCTCAAAGCTGAACTGGCGGAACAGTATGGCACGGCTGGAAAAGCCTTTATTGCCTGCTTTTTGTCGCAGCAGAATGATGATGGTAGCTTGATGTCATACAGTGAATTATCCGAACAGATAAAGGAGACGACAGAAGAATGTTGCAAGATGCTCGCGGAGGATCTGCAGTCAGACGGATATGTTCTTTCCGATATTCAGCACCGGGCGTTAAAACGCTTTGCTATTTGCCTTGTTGCTGGCGGTATGGCTGCGGAGTGGGGCATCCTGCCATTTGAACCGCAAATGATTAACGATTCGGTGATGAGCGCGGTTCGCCGCTGGCTGGATGATGGACGGAACCAGTACAACCCGGTTAAAGAAGCATTAAGCGCCATTCAACTGGAACTTATCAAACGACAGGCCGCGCATTTTGTACCGCTACAGGATAAAGAGGCTTATATACCCAGCAATCACTGGGGGTATACACATCCTAAAACTCAGGATTTGATGATTTTTGCGCCTGTATTTGACGACTGGTGCAGGCGACATAACCGTAAATCCGCAGAGGTAGCTAAGCTCCTTTCTGCCAAAAATTATCTTGAGCCGGAAAGTAAAGGGCATTACAAAAAACGTGTTCAGAACAGTGATGTTGAAGGCGTTTTCTACCAGATAAAACGATCGTTTCTCCACTGTAATATTTCAGCCGAGTTCTGATTGTATGCAAAAAAAGCAGGGGCATTTGCCTCTGCTTCTCTGTTATCGCAAGGACGGTAGCTGAGCTGTTATCCTTTCCGCCAGTAGCTGGCTGGTGTTCTGTAAGCGCTGAGGATGAAGATGCGCATACCGTTGTGATGACTGACTGCTGCGATGCCCCAGCTGAGACTGAACGTCATACAGTGTTCCACCGTAGGAAACGATCAGTGCGGCAACCGAATGGCGACAGGTATGAATACACACCTCTTTGTCAAAAATGCCCGCCCGACGAACGATCCGTTGAAAGGCTTTAACCGGATTATTCAGCGGCATTCCCTGCTTTTTGCCGATAAACAACCATGGATTTCCCCGCTGCGTTGGCAGTGTTCTGATAACGTCCAGTGCCAGTGAGTTAAGATGAACAATCCGCCCATAGCCATTCTTGGTTTGGGGTAGCCATAAGGTGCGTTTTACCTGGTCAAGGTGTTCCCACTTTGCCAGACGTAGTTCATCGCGCCGAAGCCCGGTGAGCAGCAACAGTTTGACATAGCGGGCAGCGACGGGGCTGATATCTTTATCGGCGGAGAGGAAAATACGACGAATTTCGTCCTCGGTGAAATAGCGTTGCCGGGCGTTGTTTTCCCTGAGAAGCTGTACCACCCTTGCCGGATGAACAGAGGTAAGGCTTTGTCTCCCGGCCCAGGTAAACACCGCTTTAATGAGTACGATGACACGGTTACAGGTGGCTGCTGACAGTGACATACTTAGCGTTTGCTGAAGCCGAAGAACGGCGCTGGGTGTGATATCGCTCAGCAGCATCTGACCAATGGCGGGGCGGATATGATCCCGGTAGCGCTGAACATCCTTGCCCCAACTGCGTTTCGCGGATTTTGCCCAAACCAGATAATGCTGGTTAAAGAGTTCATCAAATGTCATCTCTTGTCTCTTGTTTTCACGTTCCTGCTTAGGGTCAGTCCCGGTGGCAAGCGAGCGTTTATGCTCTATGGCAATCTTGCGTGCTAAGGTGACATCGACCTCAGGCCAGTGGCCAATGGCGATGGCGCGTTTTCGTCCATGATAGAGGTAGCGGAGCAAGAATTTTTTACGTCCTTCACCTTTGCTGACCAGACACTTCAGACCCGAAATCTCGGTATCGCTGTATTCGGCATCGGTACTGCGTGAATCTGATGAGTTTGGGGGAAGGGATTTAATGAGCTGACTGGTAAAACGGAAACGTTTCGGACTGGACATATTAGCTCCTGTGACTGGTGTAAAGAACGTCAGGGTTGACCCATCCCCGGCACGGCGTTGCTAATGGCTGAGTTGATTTTCTGGCGTGGCGAAGGGAATGCTGGTGCCACATGGTATGAATGAAGACGGGAAATGCAGAAAGAGCAGGTTTTACGGTCTGATTCTGGTCTTAAAGGAGAAAGATTGCCGTCGGGGAAGATTTCACAGAAATAATATGTGCTTAAGTCGGGTACCATTACATACCATAAGTACCAATAGCGTGGTCTGTATGTGGCTGGTCTTAGAGTCGGCTACCCGGCCTACGAAATCGCATCTATAGGCCGGGTAAACGTATTACCATCTGTAGATCTGCTAATGTTTTAATAAGCAGACTCATGCTTGAATTAGCAACAGCAACAAGCAGAGCAGTAATCACAAATGTCGCAGAGGTTATAAGATGATTCTTCACACATATTGCAATGACCAACAGCCATTGAGTAGATCTTTTTCTTGATAGAGATAATTTTCATTTCATCTTTCCTGTGTTTGTTTAGTCGAAAGTGTGTTCGCAATCTCTACAGATATATTTATCAAAAACGATACCATCCAGAGCTGACCCCGTCATTGCTCCCGCAGCAGCTCCGGCTGAAGCGGCAGCAAATCTACCAAGCAATCCCCCAACTACTGCTCCAACAGCAGTTCCTATTCCCGGAACTATTGAGCCAACGGCAGCTCCTGCTGATGCACCGCCAAGTGCACCGCCAACACCGCCAATAACGCCGCCAGTTTTTTTCCCAACATTTCGCTCTCTAACGTTGGTCGATTTACAATTTGGGCATGATGCCATCTTGCCTCCCATCACTTTTGAAGATTTATTTGCAGTTGGAATGACACCTATAAATGGCGTATTCCTTGTTTTTGGTACAAAAATTCATAGTAGTTATCGGCATTCAGATGCTTGCCTTTAGAGGGAATTGGACCAAATATGTTTTAAAAACCTGTGGGAGTAATTGTCAACTTTCGCTTATCGCTCACAGCGGACCTTCACCTCAGTTAACTTATCCGCTTTGCGCCAATTGCGGGCATTGCTAATAGTTGGAGGTTTTGACCTGCCCTCCGTTGATTAAGGGCAGCGTTGAATTTGCTTGTTGAACTCACAGTTCAGGTCCGACACTTAGGTTTACTAGTCCAATATGTTTAATTACTACGGATAAACCATTTTATGATGGCGTGGAGGACGGGGGATTCTAGTAACGGTAAGAAGTGAAAGGGCAAGAAGAGCTTGTTGCAGGTGGACGGACTGGTGAAGATCCCCATGTGGAGAGGGTTGCCGCCAGGTATCCCCGCTTGCTATTGGGGATTTTCCCATCTTATTCCCCGCGACAAAATCACGTTAAGACCAGCGGATTAAGGCGAAATGATAATTCCCCCGTTTCCCCCGTGTTTTCTACTTCACTATGAATGATTTGAGAGAAAGGAACCGTAGAGGACCGTAGAAAGACCGTAGCTGTGTGGTTAGAAAAAGGTATATCAGAGGATGTTGAGGTGTCTAAAAGTAACGAACATCTGCAAAAATGGTGAAAAATCCAGCAAGAAAATAACGTGTTGCAACGACCAGAAATCTACCGTAGCTAAGAAAGGAAAAAGCCCCGCTTTTCAGCGAGGCCTTATGAATATTGGTGCCCGGACTCGGAATCGAACCAAGGACACGGGGATTTTCAATCCCCTGCTCTACCGACTGAGCTATCCGGGCAACGG
>NZ_PQTC01000037.1:0-22815 GCF_003850715.1 Enterobacter sp. 301B | reverse complement strand
ATAATTATCCCGTTTGGAAGTTTGCAATAACCACTAACCCCGCTAAAAGCGTTAGCGAAAAAGCTCATATCCGGCAGCTGGTTGGCTGCCGTCCCAACTTCCCTTTTTGCCGCTTCTCCCAAACGAAGGTATTCGATAATCCCATCTGCGGTTTTTCCAGACAAAGTTGTTAGCGTGCTATCCAGCGGCTGCTTGCCTGCCAGCGCATTTGTCATGGTGGTTGCAAAGTTAGGATCGTTTCCTAACGCCGCCGCCAGCTCGTTCAGGGTATCAAGCGCAGCAGGTGATGAGCCAACAAGCGCAGCCAGAGCTGATTTTACGAAAGCAGTAGTGGCAATTTGCGTATTGTTGACAGTCTGCGCAGCCGTGGGTGCCGTCGGTGTTCCGGTCAGGGCCGGGCTTGCCAGTGGGGCTTTGAGTGCAAGAGCGTTAGTAATGGTGGTGCTGAAATTAGGATCGTTGTTGATAGCCGCAGCAATTTCTTTCAGCGTGTCCAGTGTCGCCGGGGCGCCATTCACCAGGGCGATCAGAGCCGCCTGCACAAACGCAGTTGTGGCAAGCTGAGTAGTATTGTTACCTGCAGCTGCAGTCGGGGCTTTTGGGGTGCCGGTAAACGTCGGGCTGGCTTTTGGCGCATATTGCGTATGCGGATCAGCTGCTGCAAGATGCGCCGCCATCAGCTCATCTACATACACCTTTAGTTCCAGCACCTTGTCATCCACATATTTTCGGGTAGCCAGCACTACGGACGGGTCAATTTTCAGCGTAATGTTATCGGTGCTGCTGGTAATCAGTACCATGCGCACTGTCTGCGTGCGGCCGCTTCCCTCTGCCAGCTGCGGCTTGTAGCTCTCCGGGCAGTTACCCACTGCGATCAGCGCGCCCGTTTCATCAAACAGCCCAACCTCACGAATCCACCAACCGCCCTCAGTTTCAGGAATCACCTGCTCAGCAATAATCTGGCTGCTGTTCTGCGGATCGATGTAAAGCATGTTCAGGTCAGCGCGCCGCTTTTCGGAAACCAGCTTCGTCTGTTGTGCGCTGGGAGTTGGAAGCACGCCGCCGCCATCCCCCACCGCCATCTGGGTAATTTTCAGCGGCACACCGAGCGCGGCAGCGCTTGCCAGTTTCGCCGCGCCAATATCCGTCAGCAGGGTATAAAATTTTGCGCTCATGGGTTCACTCTCATTGTGTCGATAACATGGACGGCGCCGCCCTCGTAGGCAGTGCCACCGGAAATGATGGTTTCGTTGATATACGGGTAAATCGTGATTTCTTCGCCGGTGTAAGTGGCAGCTCCCACAAAATATGGCCCGCTCGTCTGCAGATTTATGGACATGCCGATCAGATGCCGACTGCAGGGTTTGGCGTCACCAATCAGGCGCTCCAGCTCCAGATAGGTTTCTTCTGTTATGCCCTGGTCCTGCACCCCAATATCCAGGCGAAACGTGCCCGGCGCCTCGCCGGTCTGCCACCATTCAATGATGCGGATCAGAAAGCCGAACGGCTCCACCACACGCCGCACCGCGCTGGTTGTGCCCTTGTGCTGATGGATATAGAACGCATCCTGCACAACACGGCGCTTCACGCTCTCCGCCCATCCTTCGTCCCAGCGATCAACCGAAAAGGCCCACGCCAGATACGGCAGAAACTTGACCGGGCATGTTGCCGGGTTCCATAAATTCCGCAGCGGCACCTGCAGATCGGAAATTCCGCTGCAGGTCTGAGCAAGTCGGCGCTCAAGCGCCGATGAACCAGGAGGAAGCAGACTATTCATCCGTTCCCCCGTTGGTTACGCTCCATTCCGTACATGAAGCGGCTTGTGTCTTATCCAGCACCACATCAGCGAGCGGCGAGGCCAGTTCAACACGCTGCACACCTTCAACATGCAGCGCGGCATAAATAGCACTGCGGCGAATATCACGCCCCAGCCTCGTCTGGCTGGCGATATATTTCTGCAGGCTGGCTTTTGCCGCCTCCATCACCGGCTCAGCTTCTGGCCCCGGGTAAAGAAAGATCGTCGCATCCACGCTGTACGGAATGATTTCAGCGCTGCGCACCGTCAGACGGTCAGCAACCGGCCGCACGTTCTCACTGTTAAGCGCCTGTTCAATCACAGCCAGCAGATCCGCCGCAGCCGTTCCGTCGCCCTCACGGCTCAGCACGGTAAGCACCACCTCCGCCGGTGCCGGGCTGGTTGCGCTGGCGTCAGCCACTCGCCCGTCAGCGCTTTTAGCGTGAAACTCATAGGCCGCCGTCGGCCCCGCCACGGACAGCCCCTCAAAAGCTGCAGGAACACGCTGACGCAGAGCCTCATCACTTTCCATCACGGCAGCAACCGGCGGTACCGCGTCGTTATCGGCAGGAATAACCGTCAGACGTTTTACGTTGCAGTTACCGGCCAGCTGATCGAGATCACTCCCCATGGAATAAGCCACCATGACCGCCTGCGCCGCCTCGTTAATGCGCTGACGCAGGAGGATTTCACGATACGCATTTTCCTGCAGGAGCTTGGTCACGGGTTCAGACTCCAGCTCAAGCGTGCGTCTTACCGCGTCCTGCTCGTCTGCCGGATAAAGGGCTACAAACGCGGCTTTCCGTTCGTTTAGCAGCGTTTCAAAATCCGGCACATCCACTATCTGCGGGGCGGGCAGCTGGGAAAGGTCAATGACTGCCATTGTCTGCTCCTGTTGATACCGAAAGTGAAACCGGCGCGCCGTTATCACGCTGCCCGGTAAGCTCAACCACCATCGAACCATCAAAACTGCTGTTTATGGTGATGGAATCCAGGGTAAGCCGTGGCTCCCAGCGACTCAGAGCCACATAGACCGCAGACATAACCTGCAGGCGCAGCGCCGGGTTCTGCGGCTGGTCTATCAGTTCAGACAGAAGCGAGCCGTATTCCCTCCGGGCAATGCGGCTCCCCTGCGGGGTCAGCAGAATATCCCGGACCGACTGGCGCAGGTGGTCCGTGTCGGTAATGGCCCTGCCGTTGTCCTGACTCATGCCGATATACAGCGTCATACCGGACCTCCCGATGTATCACCGCCGGACTTAACGCCGGTATGACCGTGTTTATCGACTACGATCCCGTTAGAACTCATGGCGCCGCCGCCCTGGGTGACGCCACCATTGATCACCACTTCGCTGTTTATGCGCGTGTTGCTTGCTTCCACCACAAATTCCCCCGTTTTCAGGGTTATGTTATCTGCAGCCTCGATCACCATGGATTTGATGCCCCGCACATGCCAGCGGCCGGTCGCGGGTTCATATTCAAACCAGCCACCGTCCGGGTATTCCGTTACGCAGCCGTCCACAGAGTCCGACGGCGGGGCGTACTGGTTGGAATAGATCGCAGGTAAGGCAAAAGCGGTTTCCAGATTGCCGCCCATACTCAGCACCACCACCTGCTCATCCGGCGACGGGCACCACCATGTACGGGCACCGCCTGCGCGCAGTGTCAGCCAGTTAATCCAGTTGGTTTCAAGCTCGCCCACTTTCACCCGGCACAGCCAGTTTTCCCGGTCCACTTCGGTTACGGTGCCGGTGCGGATCAGGTTGGTGATAAGGCGCATGATTTCGGTTAGTTGTGCGTTCATAACGAAAGGTTGCCATCAGAGGAAAAAGGGAGGCAGCGTTGGGTTTTGTGCCATCGGTGACACAAATTTCACTCCGACAGCCAGCGCAACAGCGTGTCACGGGTGATGGTTTCCACCTCATCATTCACGCCTAAAAGACGGCGTGCCGGGTACCGGGCCTCCGGGCCATTGCGTCTGACTCGATCACGCAGACCATAATGGTGAACACGGGCGATGCGCTGGACTTTCCCATCAAACTGCACGCTGGCAGAGTCCGCAGTGGCTGCGGTTTTCAGGTATTTAGTGGTGCGCAATTTGGCGAACATCTGGCGCTTGATGCGCCCCTTTTTACTTCTGGCCGTCACCCGGCGCGCCTCAAAGGCGGTGCCGTCTGGATTGCGCTGCAGCCTGATGTTTTGCTGTTGCGACCGGCGCAGCTCCTGCGCCAGCTGTCGCATCATACGGTTGCGGGCTGCCGGTTCCAGATTCGCCAGCAGGGCCGCCAGCCAGTCATCCACCCTCTGCAGGTCATCCACGTTTCACCGTCCACATTTCGTCGGGTACATCGGGTTCCGGCACCGCTTCTACGCTCGATACAGTGCCGTCTGTGCTGACAATCACGCGCTCCGTGAGCTGCAGATTGAGGCTGAGATCACACAGATCGTTGCTCAGGATATCGACGTCAAAGGTAAAAAGTTTTTCGCGCAGCTCCGGGTTGTTGATGGCGTCCGGTTGATTGGTCATTAACCAGAGCAGCACGGGTGCCATCACTAAATTCTGGTTGCCGCTAAAATCTTCAATTACCACGTTCAGGGTGTAGCGGTATTCCCATGACATTGAACGGGCGCCGGTTGCGACCAGCGAACCGTTATCAACAAAAAGGTGCAGCTTGTCCGGGTTGTCACGGACATACGCCACCGATTTATTCAGGGCGTTGCGTAAGGACTGCGGCTTGTTCACTGTCTCGCTCCTGACACGCTATGATCGTGTCCACTTTGTCGGCACATACTGCCCAGGCGGCCTCAGTCTCATCCAGCACCTGGTTCAAATCCCCATTACTGCGCGGCGCTGACCTGTCCAGGCGGCATTGCGTCACTTTTGGACAACCACTCACGGTAAGCTGCACCTCCGGCGAGGGCCGGACGCTCCCGCAGCCGAATAATGTCAGCAGGCAAAGGAGTGTCAGCCCAGCGGCGTAAATCCTCGTTTTCACGTTTTAGCTCCTCGATCCGGCGCTGGCGACTCCGCAACAGTGCGGAAGTCTCCTCCGCTGCAGCATAAAGTTGCATCTGCGCCCGGCTGTTGGTTTCAGTAAGAATGGACAGGCTGATGAGCTGGCTGTTTTTCTTCGCCAGCTCCTGCTTGTTCTTTTTAAGCGTCTCTGCCTGCGTCCCGATGGTGTGACCGGCATTGTTAAGCCGCCATGACTGCCAGCCCAGCAGTGCCAGCACCAGAGCCAGGATCACCGCCAGCGCGCGCGTCATGCCCCTGCCCCTTTAAGACACCAGGCAAGCTCACGGGCGCGCCGGTTTTCCAGCCCTTTATTCCGTTGACCATTTACATAAACCCAGCGGGGGAGCTGGTTGCACGCCTGCCACCACTGCTGGCGATTGATGTAAGAAACCATTGTTGACCGGCAGATGGCCCCGGTTCCGACATTAAAGCCGATACTGATCAGGGCATCGTAAACATGCTGAGGTGGTTTAACCTGCAGGCAGGCTTCAATCCTTTTTTCCGTCAGCAACACGTTATTAATCAGCCCCTGCGCGGCCTGTCGCTCCGTTATGGTTTTGCCCGGCACTACCCCGGACGTATTGCCGATCCCGTCCGTCCAGACCCCGGCGCTGCACTGGTATGGCTGGAGGCGACACCCTTCGAAATCAGCAATCAGTTTCAGCCCCTCGACGGAGGTATGAAGCGACTGAAAACCCGGCAGCGTGGCGGCAATCGCCAGCACCGCGCCGACCAGGCAACGCTTAACGATTGAAGGACTCATATTCCCCCCTGGATATTCTGCCGTCCCGCAGCAGCTGGTAGGCTTTCCAGCGTAAATAACAGGTCACCGCTGCAGTAATAATTCCCAGCGCAAGACCGGTGATGGTGGATACATCTTTAAGAGACAAATCGCCGAGCCATGCCAGAAGCAGGGCAACGCAGTAAGTGATAAAGGCGCTGATTCGTTCAAGCGTCATAGTTCAGTCCCATAACTGGACAGTCTGCGCAGTGGTTGACGCCGTAATGTCCGGCAGCTCCACCTGCAGCCCGTGCGGTAAAAAGGGGCCATATTCAGCCAGCCCCGGATTCGCCTGCAGCACCTGTTCAGTGACTCCCTGCGTGCGCCCGTAATGGCGCCAGCAGAGTGCGTCCACCGTGTCATACTGATGCGCACGCACTTTCATCAAATCAGCTCCACCGTCATATGCGGCATATCGCGCAGGCGGGACTCCGCCCAGCGCACATCGCGCCACAGCTCGCCTAAGGTTGTTTCGATATCTTCAGCTTTCTTGCTTCCGTCGCCGGTTGCGTCAAAATCGCGATAGCGCTCAACCAGGTTTGCTTTTGCCCAGCAAAACACCGCACGGCGATACAGCATGAGCCGCTGGCTTTCGCCGTCGATCACATCAGCAGGGACGTCGGCCAGGCTCGCATACCCCTGCGCCCGTTGTTTCTCGCGGAACTCATAAAGATCGGCGTTAACTTCAGCAATCGCTGTCAGCAACGCCAGACGCAGGCGTGGATCGGTGACACTCCCATCCATGCGCATATCACGGCGGAACTCTGAAACCCTGACATCAGGCCAGAAACTGGTGTTTTTAATAACGTCCTGGGTACTTTCCCCGGCCTGTTCCGGCGAAACGAATTGCATATTTCTGGCACTCCCAAATAGTTGGGCGGTGGACGGGGTTTTGACGCGGCATAAAGCCTGTCGCCACCCCGTGCCGCCCCGCGCGTTGGCACGATTCGTTAAGCCGACATTGCCTGTCGCAATCGGCTTTCAAGCTTGTTGATTTCCGTTTTGACGCCAGAACTGTTATCCAGCTGCAGGGCACGCTTCAGATGGTTAAGTGCCGCCACTGCCTGATCGTTATCCCGCAGCGCGTAGCCCATCGCCTTATGAAGTCGGGCGCGGGACTGATCCGGCATATCCTGACCTTCAACGATATCGAGCACCTGGGTAAGAATGGCGGCACTGAATGATTCACCGGCAGAAAAAGCGCGCATTGCCGCGTCGGCAAACTCTTCCGCAACAGCGGTCCCGCAGGTCCGGTTGAATCGCTGCGGCAGGACCCAGCCGTGTTTAATGGCATGGCGGGCAATGTCCAGCGCGCCGGTATAATCTCCGGCATCAATGCGCCAGATCATGACGTACATCGCCACGTCGTCCTGGCCTGACGCGTCAGCATCCAGTAAACCGGCAATCCATGAGGCATAAGCGGGAAGAAACTCACGTTTGAGCTGAGCCTTGCGCTCGTTTGACTGGACGGTTTTAAGGCGCCTGCGGTGTTCTGTCAGCTGTAACAGCATCTGGTTGTAGCCCGTCAGGCTGGCATTACTGCCGCCCTGCCGGGCGGCATCCTGTGCCTGTACATACTGAGTGTGAGCACGGAACGGATTCATTTATCACGCTCCGGCGCCAGCACCGCCAGCTGCCTGCGCATCAAGCGCGCCTTTCACCGCTGCCGTGACGATTTCCTGGATGGTTTCAGTTGTCAGCGCTGGGCTGGCATTGCCACCTGCCTGCACGGGCAACAGTTCGATGTTCTCAACCAGGCAAACGCCGTCGTAATCTTCGACAACATACGCCTCGTTAACGGACTCGAAGTTTTCCACGCGGTCACGCTTCGGATTGTCGATGACCGAACGGCGGCGGGAGCCTGATTGCCAGTAAATAGACAGGTTATCCAGGCGGGTGATCAGCATGGCATTCGCCGGGAAGAACGGCGCACGAACGGCCGGGAGGTTGCCGATACGCTTCTGGCTGACGATAAGATCTGCCGCCAGCGTTTCGCTGTTTGGCTGGTCACGGTTGACGATCGGGAAATATTTATCCGCCAGTAACTGGCGCCCGACGATAACCACAAGCTCCGTATCTTCCTGATACCACGGCGCGATTTTCTCATTCACGGCGCCCATAACCAGCGCGTCCAGATTCAGGAAATCACCGCCTTTACCGACACGGATAGTCTGAGAAATAACCTCGCCTTCGGACACGATCTTATCCATCACCTGTACGGGTTTCTCCTGGCGGATTTTTTCCAGCCAGCCGATATTCACATCCTGCAGCAGTGGATAGGTCGCGCGGTCTGACGTTTTTTCACGCTTCACGCCGTTGAAGCCGATCATGATGCGGTCAAGCGCCTGGCGGGTAATGATGGCGTCACGGATGCGCGTCTGGAAGTCCTGGAATTTGGCCCATAAATCCAGCTTCGCATAGGGCAGCGCCGTATCAGAGTTGGTCTGGGTACACTTGTACCCTTCACCGTCGATGTAAGTCGGATCAACGGGTTCACGGTCTTTCTGGGTGGTATCAGTATTTCCGGCAATACTGGAACCAATACCCAGCCCCAGACGCTCGCCGGACTGCTCATCAACCGGGATAATGTTGATTTTCTGCAGGAACGAGGAAGACTCCTGGATTTTCGTTTCCAGCGTCTGCGCCACTGACGGCTCAGCCGTATATTTCGAGGCGATATCGCTCACAGATACGCCGTTGAGTTTGGCGAGCTGCGTCAGATAGCCGTTGAATTTAAAACGTGTCTCTTTTTTCATTGTGCTTTTGCTCCGTCAGCAATCGGTGGTTTGTTCTGCGCCGTTATTGCCGGTCGCATTAGGGCGGCGTTCGCTGCGGCTGTCCTGAGTGGAAAGCTGCTCACGCAGGATGGAGAGTGCGCTGGTTGTCTCATCAACAACCTTTTGCATATCGCTCAGCTTGTTACTGAAATCGGTCTGATGGGTGCTGACCTGCTCCGCCAGCGCCTGATGCTCACGCGCGATGGTTTCAACAGCCTGATTCACATCAGCAAAGCGGGCGTTATCATCGGCGCCTTTGCGGGACAGCAGCTCTTTCACGCGGGTAAACAGGCTGGTTTTTTCCGGCACGTCCTCAAACTCGATCAGCGTTTCAAGAGCAGCGGTAAACAGGTTGTCTTTGTCCAGCTTGCGGCGCGCCAGGGGGTTATGTTCTGCGCTGGCGCTGAACTGCAGCATTTCAGTGCCGAGGCTTGCCGGATCGTCAGTAATCGCCAGGCCAACCAGATAAGCGGAGCCGGTATCGGCAAAGCTGGTGTTAACTTCCATTGAGGTGAAAAGTTTCTGCCAGTTGCTGGTCATCGTGACCAGATCGTCAGTCGGGGCAATCCAGCCATACAGCGCCATTTTCCCGGATAATGCCCCTTCGGTGATTTCTTCCGCTTCCAGCTTTTCCACCATGCCAAAACGACGGAAAGGCCCATCAGGGGTGAAGCCCTTGATGTGTTCCATATTGATCAGCGCGGTGTATACCTGCGGGTTATAGCTCGCTGCCATCTGGGTGAGCCATTCACGCTCAATAACGCGCCCGTCAGTAGTGGCCCCTTCGACCCCAATACGAAAACGCTTAGATTTTTTTGCCATCGGTCCGGCTCCGGTTAGTTAGTTCGTAACACGTTCAGAGCCTTATGTTTGCGGTGATGGGCGCGTGTAAACAACGCGTTGGGCTTGTGCGAACTCCCACACAATGCGAAGCCGGGGAAAGTGCTGATTTGAGGCCGTATGTTTGTGCCATGACAACACTGACCCCCGCAGACCTCGATCCCCGTCGTCAGGCAATGCTGATGTACTTTCAGGGATACCGCGTAGCCCGCATTGCTGAAATGCTGGGCGAGAAAGTTGCAACCGTTCACAGCTGGAAAAAACGCGATAAGTGGGGCGAATATGGCCCACTGGATCAGATGCAGCTCACCACCGCCGCACGTTACTGCCAGCTCGTCATGAAGGAGCAGAAGGAAGGAAAGGATTTTAAAGAAATTGACCTGCTGGCGCGTCAGTCCGAACGACAGGCCAGAATCGGCAAATTTAACAATGGCGGGAATGAAGCAGACCTGAATCCGAACGTGGCGAACCGCAATAAAGGTCCGCGCAAGCCGCCGGAAAAAAACCTGTTTACCGACGAGCAGATCGAAAAGCTGGAAGAGATTTTCCGCGCCGGTATGTTCGAGTACCAGCGCCACTGGTGGGACGCTGGCATCAAGCACCGTATCCGCAACCTCTTAAAGTCACGCCAGATCGGTGCAACCTACTATTTCGCCCGTGAAGCGTTGATAGACGCGCTCACCACGGGGCGAAATCAAATCTTTCTGTCAGCGAGTAAAGCTCAGGCGCACGTTTTTAAACAGTACATCATCGACTTTGCAAAAGAGGTGGACGTTGAGCTGAAAGGCGATCCGATGGTGCTGCCTAACGGTGCCTGTCTTTACTTCCTCGGTACAAATGCCCGTACCGCGCAGAGCTATCACGGCAATCTGTATCTTGATGAGTATTTCTGGATACCGAAATTCCAGGAGCTGCGCAAGGTGGCCTCCGGTATGGCGCTGCACAAAAAATGGCGTCAGACCTATTTCTCTACCCCTTCCAGCCTGACGCACAGCGCCTACCCGTTCTGGTCTGGCGCCCTGTTCAATAAAGGGCGCCCGAAAGCCGACAGGGTGGAATTTGACCTTTCTCACAGTAGCCTGGCGCACGGCGTTTTATGCCCTGACGGCCAGTACCGCCAGATAGTCACTATTGAAGATGCCGTAAACGGCGGGTGTAACCTTTTCGACCTGGACCAGCTGCGCCTGGAGTACAGCCCGGACGAATACAACAACCTGCTGATGTGTCAGTTTGTTGACGATCTGGCGTCCGTGTTCCCGCTGGCGTTGCTGCAGTCCTGCATGGTTGACAGCTGGGACGTGTGGGACGATTTCGAACCGCTTTTACTGCGTCCGTTTGCATACCACCCTGTCTGGATTGGCTATGACCCGGCAAAAGGAACGCAGAACGGTGACAGCGCCGGTTGCGTGGTCATTGCGCCTCCCGTCGTCCCCGGCGGTAAATTCCGCATCCTTGAGCGTCACCAGTGGCGCGGGATGGACTTTCGCGCCCAGGCCTCAGCGATTGAGGAAATCACCAGACGCTACAACGTGACCTACATCGGCATTGACTCGACCGGCGTTGGCGATGGTGTTTACAAAACGGTTAAGCAGTTCTTCCCAGCCGCGCGTGAGTTTGTCTACAACCCGACTGTTAAAAATGCCCTGGTGCTTAAAGCCTACGACATCATCAGCGGGCGCCGTCTGGAGTTTGACGCGGGGATGCTGGATATCGCGCAGTCCTTTATGTCCATTCGCCGTTCAACCACCGCCAGCGGCAACCGGCCAACCTACGAAGCATCCCGCACAGAGGAAGCCAGCCACGCGGATTTAGCCTGGGCAACCATGCACGCACTTTATAACGAACCACTGGCAGGAGCTTCCGCCAGTACCAGCAACATCGTGGAGATTTTTTAATGGCTAACCGCAAAAACCGCAGCAAGGCACCGCGCGGCAAGACCGCCGCCGATACGGCCAACATGGTCAGCAATGCACATGCGGAGGCGTTTACGTTTGGCGATCCGATCCCCGTTATGGACCGCCGGGAATTATTTGATTACCTGGAGTGCGTGCAGGTGGACCGCTGGTACGAACCCCCGATCAGCATGGATGGCCTGGCGCGAACTTACCGCGCTGCCGTACATCACTCCAGCGCCATTCAGGTAAAACGCAATATTCTTACCAGTACCTTCATCCCTCACCGCTGGCTGTCTAAACAAGCCTTTTCCCGGTTCGCCCAGGACTTTCTGGTATTTGGTAACGCGTATCTTGAAAAACGCTTGAACCGGTTAGGCCAGATCTTGGAGCTGCGCGCCTCGCTTGCCAAATACACTCGCCGCGGCATTGATCAGGACACCTACTGGTTTGCACAGTATGGTCACAACTCACAGCCCTATCAGTTCGATGAGGGAAGCGTGTTTCATCTGATGGAACCTGACGTTAACCAGGAGCTATACGGAATGCCGGAATACCTCTCTGCCATTCCTTCCGCACTACTGAATGAATCGGCCACGCTATTTCGCCGTAAGTATTACCTCAACGGTAGCCATGCTGGTTTCATCATGTACATGAGCGACCCCGCCGCCGATCAGAAAGACGTGGACAACATACGCGAAGCACTTAAAAAATCGAAAGGGCCAGGCAACTTCCGCAACCTGTTTATGTACAGCCCGAACGGCAAGAAAGACGGCATTCAGATCATCCCGCTGTCAGAAGTCGCAGCGAAAGATGAGTTTCTTAACATCAAGAATGTGAGCCGTGATGACATGCTGGCAGCTCACCGCGTGCCGCCGCAGCTGATGGGGATTATTCCAACGAATACCGGCGGGTTCGGTGATGTTGAAAAAGCGGCGCGCGTTTTCGTTCGCAACGAACTTACCCCCCTGCAGGGCCGCATCACAGAAGTTAACGAGTGGCTGGGTGATGAAGTGATACGCTTTAACCCATACCTGACCGATGAAGACTGACGCGCAGCTGGTCAGCCTTTGATATCAACCGCCCTTCTCCGGGCGGTTTTTTTATTCCCTTACGCCCTGCCCCACCATCAGAGCGCCTCAGCGCCTCGCTGCGCGCTCTTGCCCTTCACTCACATAACGCCTCACAATTAAACGCAGCGCCTCACGACGACGCAGGCGCGCACGACCAGCCCCAAAAAATGACCATGCCCACCCAACATTGAGGCGCCAAAACCGCGATTAACCCCAAAACCGCGCGCTCGTAGCCCCGCCACGCCTGCCCGCTTTGTGTAGTGGTTTTCATGCACCTGCATGACATAAGCAAAAGCCCGCCAGTTCTGGCGGGCCTGAGCAAAAACGATCCTCAAACGATCATGCGATTTCATGCGGCATAGACGTGCACAACAGCACTAACGCCTCGCGTGGCTCGTTGTTCAACCTTGCGGACGGTAAAAACCAGTTTTATCGTCCGCAACGTTCGCTAGTGTAACCAGCTGTCATCCTCCCAGACCTGCTGCATTATTTCCATCACTCGCTTTTTGTCTTCATCCAGTTTTAACCCGCTCAGCTCAACGCCGTTGGCGCTGCCCTTACGGATACGAATTGCTGTTTTGGGATACAGAGGGCGCAAATTACGGTAAAGCTCGGATTCAAGGGCGTCCAGTGTAGCCTGGCTAATCTTCTGCTCTTTATCGATCATTATTTCAATGCGCATACAGATTCCCCTTAACTGGTTACATCCATTGACCGGCAGTATTCATGGCTGCGGATTTTCGCCATCAACTCGTCGGTCAGTTCGGACACCCACTGGATAGCCAGTCGCTTTTCTTCGTCGCTGCACTCACTAGCCGCTACAAGCTTGATAAAAAAATCAATGCGCTGGAGCTTCAACGACTCCAAAAGATAATCCTGCATTTTCCCTCCTATCACTACCACGGACATACAAATACTGTATATATATCCACTGTTTATAATTACAGTATAGTAGGAATTTGCGAATGTAAACCGTTTTTTATCTGTCAATTAGATCGCTCTGATGCGGATCAATAAGAGCAAGAATTGTTAAATCCTTGGCATCAGTACCACTGACGCCATTTGTCATCTTCCTGCAGGCGGTAGTTGCGGTAAAAAATACGCAGCCCGCCACCTGACGGAATACTGCCGCCGCGCAGAAGCAGGTCAATCTCTGACTCGCTACCATCGAACCCTCTTGAACTCAGCTCTGCCTCAAGCTGCAGGCGCTGCTGATCCGAAATATTCTGTTTGTATGCTTTTTTCCGCTTCGGTTTTACCAGCCTTAACCTGGCTGTCAGCTCCCGCCGTTCCTTCTGACCCATGTTGTGGAGATATTCCTGCAACTCCTTCTCATCCATGGTTTTAATATCGGGTAAATCACCCCCTGATTTGTTCAGATTTTCAACAGGGGGACAGTTATTGCCACGAGTCCAAGGGGCGCAAGCGCCCTGGTCGGCTGCCGCCTCCTGAACGTCAACGGCCTTACGAACCTTTTTCCACTTCACCGCGTGCGTGCAAATCTTGCCCTCCGCAATCGGGGACCAGATGCCATAGATACGGATACCGTGATCGCCGTAGGCGCTCGGCTCGTCGTTAAGCTCATATGCCGTGCGGACAAGGTGATGTTTGCGGGGAACCAGCACACCGCCCTGCTTCATGATGTAGGTGGCAAAGCAGCCCGCATCAGCCGCCGCCAGCACCGCATCCAGACGCGGATTATCCAGTACCGGCTCACCCGCTTTGCGTTCGCCCTGCACTCTCGCAGCCTGACCAGCCAGCAAGCGCAGCTCGCGGTATGCCTGACGCCCCGGAATGCCAAAGAAGCGAAATTGCTGGACACGGTGCAGTGACGCCCAGGCGCTGACATGCTCGGCGCTGTCACGCAGTGATCTGCCTGTTTCTTTGCTAATTTCTTTAGCCAGCCCGCGCCCGTCGATGTTCTTGCTGATGTATTTGGCGATATAGCTGGTCGGCGTACCCTTGCGCGGGTTGATAAGCTCGGACTTGAAGCGCGGCCCGGTATTGGTGCCCAGCTCCTCGCGGTCTTCACGGATGGCAAACTTACGCAGCAGCGCGGTGATGGAACGGCGGTCTTTTTTGCGCATGAAGCACAGAAGATGCCAGTGCACGGTGCCGTCATGGTGCGGCTCTGCCACACGGACGCCATACCAGCGCAGCCCGGCCTTGTGCATTGCCTTGCGGAAAGCGGCGAACGTATCAACCAGGTAGTCACTGCTCTGCCGGACAGTGGCACTGGTCCACTTCGGATTAGGTCTGCCGTTGTTGAGGGTTGCGTGGAAGCGTGACGGGCAGGTGATGGTATAAAACACTGCGCAGTCTCCGCGCATTTCCGCGATCAGCTCCAGTCCCTTAACACAGGCCATCATTTCATTACGGCGGTGTGCCGGGTTGCTGTTGCTGGCGTTCACCACGTCTTCCATGTCCAGCGTGTCGCCGTCTTCGTTGACCAGCTCATGCGAGCGGAAGAACTCCAGCGATTTGCGGCGCTGCTCGCGTTTGTGGATCACGGCTTCATAGCTGACATACGGGGACGCTTTTTTGTTGACCAGGCAGACGGCGCGCAGATGTTCCTCCCGCCACTCGCAGCGCATCTGCCACAGTTTGCGATACCACCAGTCCGCGCACAGCATACGCGCCAGCGATGGTGGGATCAGTTCATAAGGCACCGGCTTGCGGCGGCGCTTTTTGCGGCGTAACCGTTCAAACGCTGGCGGGATGACCTCAAGGCGCATGGCTTCTGCAGCAACCCTTTCCCATGCCTGGCGGATTTCTTCTGGTTTAACATCGTCACTGACAAACAGATCACCGCAGGCCGCATCAAGACACATGCTCATATGTGCCGCAACCAGCGTGGAAAGGCGCTTGACCTGATCCTGATTCATTTCTGGCAGTACCAGCAGCCCCTCCAGCCCGTCATGGCTCGCCATGAACCGGAAAGACGCAGACACCTGACTGTCACGCACGCTCTCCAGCCGCTCAAGACACGGCCTGATTGTTTCGCGCAGGTAGCGGGAATAAGCCTTTGCCCTGCCCAGGCTATGGAAATATTTAATCCGTTCCAGCAAAGGCTTGCTGATGTGGGGCGGCATGGCGTTAACGTCAGCCAGAATGACCAGATCAGGATTAAAACGCTGCTGCTCGCGCGCCATTTTGGCACGACTAATCAGCCGGTCCTGCTCCATTTCGCGCTGGACAGGATCGCGGGACTCATTGAAGAAATATCGTTCCCATACCTCATCACTCAGCGCTTCACGGCGCAACTGCTCCTGCTCGTTATCCGCAGCGTAAAGAGCGATCAGGTTTGAAAGCGCAGACTCCGGCGCAACTTCCGCCGGGTCCAGATATGGATTAACCGCTTTTTTTGGGTTATTCCATGGAAAGGCCACGGCGGCCTCATTCGAGCCGCCGGTGGTTGCTACATTGTGGGACGCGAACTTGCCTACCGTCACGCCCGCACCTCTAAAATAACCGAGCACACATCCCCGTGTGTGGAATAAACCCGGTTAAAGCGTGTTGCTCCTGAAACGGCGATTATTTCCGCTGCGGACTTACTATCACCGGCAGCCACGCCCATGCTGCGCTTTGCAGTGATGCGATGGCGGGTAAAATTACGATAAAGCGAACGGGTCAGGGACGTGTCGCTGTTGGACACGATAACCGGGTGACCTTCTGATGACCGGCGTTCAAGAATAGACGCCAGATGATACTGATCGTCCTCCGTAAAACCGGCAGTGTGATAAGCGGTAAACGTGCCATCGTATGGTGGGTCACAATAAACAACATCACCCGTCCGCAGCAGCGCCAGTGTTTCGTCATAGCTGGCACAGATAAACGTTGCGCTTTGAGCCTTTTCTGCAAAAGCGCGTATCTCATTTTCAGGAAAATACGGATTTTTATAATTACCGTAAGGGACATTAAAATGACCGCTCAAGTTATAGCGGCACAGCCCACGATAACCATGACGATTCAGATAAAGGAAATATACTGCTTTCATGAAATCAGTAATTTCAGAGGAATGATTAAATTCATGCCTAATGTTGTAATAAGCCACTTCTCTATTCGCAATCGCAAAAATATTTTTTGCGCGTGATATGAAAGCTTCACAATCAAGGGCAATTTTTTTATAGAGATTGATAAGATCGGGATTAATATCCGCGACAAGATAATGAGGATAGTCTGTCGCCATCATTACAGCGCATGAACCCGCGAAAGGTTCAACCAGTCGCGGGCCAGCAGGAAGGTGCTTAATCAGTTCCGGCATGATGGCGGTTTTATTTCCCGCCCATTTCAGGATAGTGCTCATACAGCACCCCCGTTGTAGTGTTTGCCTTTCAGCTCTGCAATTTCCTGACAAGTGACGCAGCACTGCACGCCCGGAATGGCGCGGCGGCGAGCTGGCGGGATCGGCGCATCGCAATCAATGCAGAGAACACGGGAAACGCCCGGTGCCTTATTGCGGGCGGTGTGGATGTGGCGCTGGCGTTCTTCTTCAACGCGCTGCTGTACGAGGTCCATTGAATCAGCCATCAGTGGATCTCCTGCGCTTCGTTCTGAATCTTCACAGCTTCCTGACGCAGCAGCTCAGCTGCTTCCGTGTGGTTAAGCTGACGTGACACGATACGGGCAGCTAAAGAATCCAGACGCGCAGCCATCACATCTGCGCGTCCCCGGCGTTCTTCTTTGCGTGCCTCAGTCAGCAGCAGGTTGAGTCCAGCATCATCTGGTCCTGTTTTAATGGTACGGGTTTCAATATTTCGCATAGTTGTTTCTCCTGAATTTGGGCAATAAGAAGCCCGGCGGGTTTACGCCATTAATTTCTGTTGTGGGTTAATTCGGCATGGTTAGCCGCTTTGGAAATAAGCTCACCACTGCACGAAAATGATTCATTGCTTTCACCAGTTCCCGCTTTTCGTCAGTAGTCAGATCACTAATATTGACGCCGTGACGTTCTGCCGGAATTTTTGCCATATAAAAAATGGCTGCCAGTGCCCGCTCATTCTGTTTATTATTTACGTCGCGTGGATCGCGCATATCTTTAATAAACCTTTCAAGCTCCGGCTCAATATTCAGACCAAACACTTTAGCCCTCAATTCCGCAATATGGTTCAGTCCGTCCAGGCGTTTACCGGGGCTTAATGGAACAGTCGCCGTAGCGCCTTCAATAGCCATGATTTCCCCTGTTTGGTTGTGGACAGGTCAGCCAGCAGTTCATCCTGAGAGCGGCACGGGTGCCAGCGTTTGCCATCCTTCCCCATGATCCAGCCATGACCGTAGTGCATTGCCGGGCTTTGCTTTACAAGAAGTGATGCAAAAGATGGTTCTTTAGTCATCATAACCACCTCAGATTAGACCGAACGAAGCGCCGAGGCCCGTCACGGTATCCACCGCGCTTGCCATCGCCGGGTTAGCCTGTAAACGCGCCTGCATCGAAACGGCAGCCAGTGCCATCAGACGAGTAACAGAGTTAATGCTGCTGATAACATCGCGGCGGCCTGCGGTGGTTCTCACATCACCCGATACGGCGCTGGCGGCAACACGTCCGATTTCAGCAGTGGCGCTCATGACGTAATGCGGCAGCTTCTCTTTTGCCACTTCGTTCATCGGTACGCATGGCAGGCAGTGAATCTGAGCCAGAAAACCGTCAACCAGCGTGGAGTCCTCAGTAAGATCGGTAAGCAGCCAGATTTCCGACGGCGTGAGCTGATGCGGTTGCTCCGGGTTCAGCTTGTTACGCAGCGTCTGGACGTTCATTCCCGCGCGTTCTGCCAGCTTCGCCATGTTGTGACGCAGCGCAAAAGCCCGGCAGGCTTCGTCAAAATGCGGATGTTTGGAAACACGATAATCAAACATGATGTAAATCCTTTTCTATCCCAAAATGGAACTATCAGGCTTGCATTGCGACTTCGCAGCCTTGGGCCGCTTCCATCGTCAATGCGAACATGTTGATTTCGATAAGGCTGTTAACTCCGGCTTTTTTCCTGATAGGCAGGCGGTTTTCCCTGATCATTTGACGGGCATAGCTAGGCTTGTAGCCAGTACGGCGACAGAACTCATCCAGTGTGATGAATGGCTCAGATACCACAAGGTTGATGCTGGGGCGCATTGAAAAATTGCTTTTCATGATGCACTATTCCTCAGTTTGTGTTTAAAAACTTCACTATTCGGAACTATTCGCAATTATTCCGAACACCACAAAACCGATGATAGGATCGCATTTTAAATATGTCAAACACAAAAGAGACCCTTTCCGCGATCTCAAAATACAACTTTCCATCTCAAAGTGGTGGAAAGGAAGCGATAACACGTATCCTCCAGGCCTATGGATTCAGTACCAGACAGGCTTTGTGTGATCACCTTGGAGTATCCCAGAGCACTATGGCAAACCGTTGGATGCGCGATACTTTTCCGCATGACTGGCTCATTGCCTGCCATCTTGATACAGGTGCATCTATGCTTTGGTTAACTACAGGACAAGGCTTGCCCACAACAAAAGCAGATAGCGACAGTGGATTGCCTTTGCAATTAAAAGAAATCTCAAACGGGATTTTTTCATCCTCTGACCAAGTTCGCTACGACTCTCGCCTTTTACCTCAAGACACAACTGCCCCATTCATTGTGAAGTTTGAAAATTCGTTCTATCTAGTGGACGAGTTCAGGGGAGAGATCAACGATGGAATCTGGTTGATTGAAATAGATGGCTTTATGAGTATCAGACAGGTTTACCGTCTTCCAGGCGGACGTTTACGCGTAGAAAATGGCCCCGCATCCTTTGAGTGCACACCATCGGATATTGAAGCCAATGGCAGAGTGATCAGCAAAATAACGTTTACTGAATAAGGAATATTGGTATGACTCAATTTAGCGCTTTCAACTATACACATAATAGAGATAAAGCCATCGCTAACTTAATCAATCTGATTGAAGGGATGACCTGTGACGGGAAACTAAGTGAAAAAGAAATGATTTTCCTTGATACATGGCTGATGGAATCAGACGTTCTTTCCCAAAATTATTTCGTAAACTGCATCAGAAATAAAATAAGTGAAATTCTTTCGGATGGTGTAGTTGAAAAAGCTGAATTAGACGAATTGAAAGACCTGCTCCATGAAATGCAACGCGGGTTGATGGATACTCCTAACATAGACCTTTACTCAGCTGACTCTGACAAGCATTTGCTAGAGGGTCTATGTAAGGGGCTTGCTTCCGACTATCATTTGAGCGATGAAGAAATCAGCTATTTAAACTGGTTCTTATCTACAAATGCAGCTTTAAAAAGCAACTATCCCGGTAAACATCTTTACGAACTTGTTCAATCAATCCTGAGTGATGGAGTGATAACAGACGAAGAACGCACCAAATTATTACAAGAAATTACTGCTTTCACTGGCTCAAATATTTCTGAGGGTATTGTGGATGGATATTCCACAACATCGCCTGTTGACCTAATTGATGAGTTTAACCCTACAGATAGTAAAGTCTGTCTCACTGGTAAGTTTCTATGTGGCTCCCGTAGACAATGTGAAAGTGACCTTTTACAGCTTGGCTGCCAAATTGTTGATCGTGTTACTCAAGATTTGGACTATCTAATTATTGGTGCCCTCAGCTCTAAGGATTGGAAATTTCAAAGCTTCGGAAGAAAGATAGAACAGGCTATTGATTATCGTGACAATAAAGGAGTTCCGCTCAAAATCCTCAGTGAAGAACAGTGGCAAACCTTAATGCGTGATAATAATTCTTTATCTCAATAGGCCTGCACAATGGCAGTAAGCAAATTAAGCAATGGAAAGTGGCAGGCTCAGGTCTTCCCCAACGGTAGAGATGGGCGGCGTATTCGTCGCCAATTCGCCACCAAAGGGGAAGCCATGGCCTTTGAACGCCACAGTAAGGATCAAGCACAGGATAAGCCTTGGTTAGGAGAGAAAGCAGATAAGCGACGGGTTACAGACCTTGTTGAAACTTGGTTCAATGCTCACGGAGTTACACTCTCTGATGGCCTCAAGCGTAGGGGGGCGATGGAGTTTGCCTGCTTCGCCATGGGCAACCCTCTTGCAACTGAATTTAACGCCAAGCTTTTTGCAACCTACCGTGAACAACGTTTAAGCGGGAAAATTACACGTTCTGATCGGGTAAAAGCAGTGACACCCCGCACCGTTAATCTTGAGCTGGCGTATTTCCGCGCCATGTTCAACGAACTGAAAAGGCTGGATGACTGGAGTGCGCCCAATCCGCTCGAAAACGTCCGGGAATTTAAAATTGATGAGGCAGAGCTGGCCTGGCTAACAGTCGAAGAAGTCAAGCAACTGCTGGCAGAGTGTGAGAAAAGTAAAGCGGTAGATTTAGTAACCATCGTCAAAATATGCCTTGCAACCGGCGCACGATGGGGCGAGGCGGAGTCACTTACAGGCAAGCAAATCAGCCCCGGCAAAATCACCTATATCAAAACCAAGGGCAAGAAAAACCGCGCCGTTCCAATAAGTGATGAGCTTTACGAAATACTTCCAAAAGTAAGAACTTCCAAACCAGTCTTTACGGGGTGCTATTCTGCGTTTCGTGGGGCGATTAAGCGAGCGGGGATTGAACTACCTGACGGGCAGCTGTCACACGTTCTACGGCACACATTTGCAAGCCACTTTATGATGCGCGGGGGCAACATTCTTGTACTGCAGCGTATCCTTGGACACACTGATATTAAGGTGACGATGCGCTATGCTCATTTCGCCCCAGACCATCTAACAGAAGCTGTGGAGTTAAACCCCTTAAATCTTATTTGATGGCAGCAAAATGGCAGCAAACCTATTCACTATGTTTTCATATTCCACACTATTCGACGGCGCAAGGTGTTGAAATTAAAGTAACTTATTGTTTTACAAGGTTTAAGTTTGGGACTCATAATCGCTTGGTCGCTGGTTCAAGTCCAGCAGGGGCCACCAAATTTTAGCTTTAGAATCATCAAGTTAAGCCACTCTATTGAGTGGCTTTTTTGTTACTCAATACATGAGTGTCGCACGAAAGTAAGAGCGTCTCCCGCTCATCAAGGTTTTGATAAAGCCCTGTCCCGGGCAAAGAGGGGTTTACTCATTACTCCGGAGGTTCGTTCCGCTTGATAAGAAGGAGCTAATGGTGGAGTATCGGAAAGCAGCCCACCAGCGTGGGGCAATTACCATCATTACGAATAATGGTGCGCCCAGCTTATACGAGCTCTACCGCGATAATGGCTTTACGGTGCATGAGTTCGATAACCAGCAAAAAATATCATGTAAGGATGATAATCGAAATCGCGTCAACAATATTATTGCTGTGCTTTAGCGCTCAAAAAGTAATAAAAAAGATCATTGAAAGTTATAAACCCAGAGAGTTATATTCACCAAGCCAATTAATCACCAAGAATTGATCTGTTTTTGTGATAATTGAGTCATTTTTAAGACCCCCATCACATTCTAAGACATTTCTAACGAGCATATTAATATCCGTAGGCAGGGGCTTAAAAAAATAGAAGCTATAAGTAGATCTATTTAATCTTATGCCCTCACTCGTCCCACCTGATATAAGGATATATGTATGAACATCGTAGAAGAAGCGGTTAAAAGCATCAATACAATGTACGAAGGCGGCTCAGCACCTCTCTCTGAATATAAATTCCAGTCTCATGAACTTGCCCAAAAACAAGCGCAAATGTTATTCACCAATGATCGGGGTGATATCGAAAAAGACGCTCAATTCAGAATGAATCAGACGGGTAACATTTTCTATGTTTCAACTTCACCAGAACTAACCGAAAAAACAAAAAAACTATTCGATAGTGTAACGGTTTTATTCGCGGCAATGACGGCAGGGTTAAACGCATGTGAAAAATCACTGTTTGACTATGACACCTGGCGCTCGGTCATTGGCAAATCAGGCTTCTTTGTTGAAGTACAGAAAACCAGAAATATGATGACGATTAAAAATAGCGGCGTTACTGTAAATACCCAGATTGTTCAGCAGTTGCTGCCAGGGCTGACTTCTGGCAGCGCAATGGAAATTGCCAAGGGCGTTCTGAGTGCAGTTAATGGTGAGTTTCAGGCGTCTGAACGTGCGGAAGAAGCTAAGATCGGACATCTCCTTTTCATCTGTGAAGAGCTTTTTAGTGCCCCAAGCGTCACAGTGCGCTTGTTCTTTGCGTCTAAAAAATCGCATAGCACCTTTACGAACTCTCCATGCCACAAGTCAGTTTCGACTACTTTTGAACAACTGCAAGAAGCGAATACATACCTGTTCGTATCTCCTGAAAGTATCGCTGAATATGCGAAGCGATTCACTGAGCAACCGGAAGAGTATTTAAATCTCATTGAGCGTTTCAAAGAAATGATCAACCCGCGTAAATAATTTTGGTTACAAAGTATAGGCTGCACATTGCAGCCTATATAACTAACTCTTAGTGATTTCAGCTTCCACTATTACCCATACAACTTACTGGAGGTGATTTCGTATGGTTAATCCATTCAAAATCATATTAGTTTCTCTGGCAATCGTGAATCGCCACGGGTTTAACAGACACCTCAGAGTCATTTAAGATGGCTTAAAGAGAGGTGCCCATGAGCGGTAAGCGTTATCCCGAAGAGTTTAAAACTGAAGCAGTCAAACAGGTTGTTGATCGCG
>NZ_PQTC01000036.1:0-23999 GCF_003850715.1 Enterobacter sp. 301B | reverse complement strand
TGATTACATCGAAATGTTTTATAACAGTAAGCGTCGGCATGGTTCCAGCGATCAGATGTCACCGACAGAATATGAAAACCAGTATTATCAACGGCTAGGAAGTGTCTAGATTATCCGTGGCGATTCATTTCAGCACCGGCGGTGCTGGCATTATTCGCGTATGGCTCATTTTAACCACCCATTTTTTTAGCATCATCAACAAGCTCGTCTGAATATTGCCAGGCTCCGTTATCAGCCACGAAGCCCCAGCCGAAACACCGTTAGTCATTTCATATCCAACAGCCAGCCCTGGCGGGTGTAAAATTTCGTGATTAATTCTGAAAACCAGCCCCTTCTCGCTTAGTTCTTTCCAGTTCATGATTGTCATACCGCAGTCGGCGTCATCCAGCATCAACTGGAAACTCAACATTACATAATTTGCTACCCACTCAGTTAAATCGATAACATTCGTTACCCTCACTGACACGCGTTTTCGGTATACCCTCTTTCTTGTATCAGGCATGTTCACGAAGCTGATTCAACTTTAAGAGTTTGCTGGGGTGCACCCCGTTCATGGTTTGCCACCATTGGCAGAGGCTAACCCTGAAATGGCTTTCCTTAACAAAGCAGAAAGTGCGCTGCTGCTTAAGTCATTTACAGGTGAGGATCTGCTGGTTGCCCTGCTGGGGATTAGTACCGGCGGGCGGTGGTCAGAGCTGGCAACACTCAAACCGGCACAAATAGTAAACGGGCGCGTGACATTCCTGAAAATCAAAAACGCAAAAAAGCGCACTGTACCGATTTCTTCTGAGCTTGAATCGCTGATAAAGAAGAATACCAGCGGGAATCTGTTCAACGTCGATTACGTGAGTTTTTGCAAAGTGCTGAAGATGGTTAAACCTGATATTCCTGCAAATCAGGCAACGCATATTTTGCGTCATACCTTCGCAAGTCATTTCATGGTGAACGGGGGTAACATCATTTCATTACAGCAAATACTGGGTAATGCAAACATCCAGCAGACGATGACTTATGCGCATTTGTCACCGGAGTACCTGCAAAATGCCGTGGCATTGAATCCGCTTTCAGGAGGGATATCGCTGTAGGTTCTGCTCCCCCCGGAGTGTCCACATTGCGTCCACACTTCGGGGTATTAGAAACGGTTTCAGATGGTTACAGCTTTTTTAAATTACTGTTTTTATTAGTGATAATTTAAATGGTTGATAAACCACATCCACCCATTATATGAAAAAAGCCAGCATTGCTGGCTTTCAGTATATACATCATCAGATTACTGGCGACTGTCATTTGCCTGGCGCAACAGCGTGCGGCTTTCACTCTGGAATCGCGTGGCGTAATCACCGAACCAGTGCTCCACTTTACGGAAACTGTCGATAAACGCTTGTTTATCGCCGTGTTCCAGCAAGGTGATCGCTTCGCCAAAACGCTGATAGTAGCGCTTGATCAGCGCCAGGTTATTTTCAGACGACATGATAATGTCGGCGTAAAGCTGTGGATCCTGGGCAAACAGTCGCCCGACCATCGCCAGCTCCAGACGATAGATTGGCGAGGAAAGCGCCAGCAATTGTTCAAGCTGAACGTTCTCTTCCGCCAGGTGCAGACCATAGGCGAAGGTTGCAAAGTGGCGCAGCGCCTGAATAAACGCCATGTTCTGATCGTGCTCAACCGCACTGATACGGTGCAAACGTGCCCCCCAGACCTGAATCTGTTCCAGGAACCACTGATACGCTTCCGGCTGACGACCGTCGCAGTAAACCACTACCTGCTTCGCCAGGCTGCCGCTGTCCGGGCCAAACATCGGGTGTAACCCAAGCACGGGCCCGGTGTGCGCCGCCAGCATTGCCTGTAGAGGGCCATTTTTAACGGACGCCAGATCCACCAGAATGCAATCTTCCGGCAGCGGAGGAAGTTTCGCGATAATCTGCTCCGTCACATGAATCGGTACGCTGACGATAACCATTCCGGCATCCTTCATGAGTTCCGGCGCATGCGGCCAGTCCTCTTTTTCCAGGATGCGCACCTGATAGCCAGAAAGCGTCAGCATTTTTTCAAACAGACGCCCCATCTGGCCGCCGCCACCGACAATCACCACCGGACGCAGCGACGGACAGAGAGTTTTGAAGCCCTTGTCGTTTTCGCTGGAATAGGATTCCCGCATCACACGACGCAGGACATCTTCAATTAAGTCCGGTGAAACGCCCAGCGCCTGTGCCTCTTTACGGCGGGAGGCGAGCATAGAGGCCTCACGCTCCGGAACGTAAATTGGCAGGCCGTATTTGCTTTTAACTTCGCCGACCTCAGCAACCAGTGCCATGCGGCGCGCCAGCAGGTCCAGCAACGCCTTATCCACTTCATCAATTTGATCGCGTAATGCGGTCAATTCAGCAACCATAACTATCCTCTTATGCCAGACGCGTCGCCAGCTGGCCGTTCAAATCTTTGTGGATCTCACGCAGTAGCGCATCAGTGGTTTCCCAGCTGATGCAAGCATCCGTGACCGAGACGCCGGGCTTCATCGCGCTACGCGGCTGTTCCGATGACTGATTGCCTTCATGAATATTACTTTCAATCATCAGGCCGATAATTGAACGGTTACCATCTTTAATCTGTGCAATCACAGATTCTGCAACCGCAGGCTGGCGACGGTAATCTTTATTCGAATTACCATGACTGCAATCTACCATCAGCGCCGGACGCAGTCCCGCCTGTTCCATCTCTTTTTCACACTGCGCGACATCCGCCGGGCTGTAGTTTGGCGCTTTACCACCGCGCAGGATCACATGCCCGTCCGGATTGCCCTGCGTTTGCAGCAGGCATACCTGGCCCGCCTGGTTGATCCCGACAAAACGATGGGGCATGGCGGCGGCGCGCATGGCGTTAATCGCCGTGGCCAGGCTGCCGTCGGTACCGTTTTTAAAACCAACCGGCATAGACAGGCCAGACGCCATCTCGCGGTGGGTTTGTGACTCGGTGGTGCGCGCCCCAATCGCAGACCAGCTAAACAGATCGCCGAGGTACTGCGGGCTGTTCGGATCCAGCGCTTCGGTTGCCAGCGGCAGCCCCATGCTGACCAGCTCCACCAGCAGGCGACGCGCAATCTTCAGGCCCGCTTCCACATCAAACGAGCCATCCATGTGCGGATCGTTAATCAACCCTTTCCAGCCAACCGTTGTACGTGGCTTTTCAAAATAGACGCGCATCACCAGATAGAGGCTATCGCTGACCTCCTCCGCTAATGCTTTAAATCGACGAGCGTACTCAATGGCGGTTTCAGGATCGTGAATGGAGCAAGGACCACATACCACCAGCAGGCGCGGATCGCGGCCTGCGATAATGTCAGAAATGGTCTGGCGAGAGTGCTCAATCTGAGCTTCCTGCGCGACGCTCAGCGGGAATTCCGCCTTCAGTTGATCCGGGGTGATTAACACCTGTTCGTCAGTGATATGTACGTTGTTCAGCGCGTCTTTTTGCATGATTGCGATCCTGTAAAACTCGTTTGCGATAGTGGTTTTCCTCGAAGAGGTGACACAACGATAACACATCAAGTAAAGATTTCAATCCAAAATACGTACAGATTATTTTACAGCAGCCATTTGAATGCTAAATTACAGGTTAAAATCGTAAACATAAAATTACACATACGCTTTTAACGCCAGTCTACGCTCACACCAGGCACGCTATCCCGGCGCTGGCCGTTAGCTTAATTATCCTCGGGTGAATTGAGGGAAAGTTGCGTGGCTACATAAATCCTGGCAACAAAAAATGAATAAAAGTATGAATTCCAGCAGACTTAATTGAGCCTGCCTAAATTACTTTGAATATCGTGCTCTGTAAGATTTAGCTTAGGTCAAGACAGGGATATTTCTGACATAATGACGGCTTTGAGAAAGAATGGTATTCTGCCGGAAATTCATAAGGGCATCTATTTCCGGGGCGGTTTGGCGGATTCTGATGAGAAATACATTCTTGATCGCTTTGCTTCACCTCCCCCTGGCGCTAATGCTGTTCATTTTGGTGAACCCTGCAAGGGCAGGCTCGCTCACGGAAACGGATAAATCGGTACGTTCGATTGTTTCTGGTATTGTAAGCTACACCCGATGGCCAGCACTTTCCGGCCAGCCTAAGCTCTGTATTTATGCCTCTTCCCGTTACAGACAGGCGCTCAGCAGTGAAGATGTAAATAACCCGTTGCCCTATAGTCCTGTCATTGTGCATAGCGATCGGGAAGCACTCACAGCAAGGTGCGATGCCCTCTATTTCGGGAGCGAATCACCGGCAAAACAACAGGAAATAATAAATCAATATCAGGGCCAGGCGTTGCTATTAATGTCAGAGCAAAATCCTGAATGCGTTATTGGCAGCGCATTTTGTCTGATAATAGAGCACAACAAGGTCAGGTTTTCCGTAAATCTGGATGCGCTGACGCGCAGTGGCGTAAGAGTCAATCCGGATGTATTAATGCTCGCACGGAATAAGAAGCATGAATAAGGAAGTCACACCAACACCGCGTCCGACGTTTAAAAGAACGTTGCGGCGAATCAGCATGATAAGCGTCATTATAACGATGACGTTTATATGGTTGCTGCTGTGTTTCGCTTCCGTGGTGACATTAAAGCAATACGCGCAAAAAAACCTCGAACTCACCGGCGCCACCATGAGCCACAGCCTTGAGGCTTCTCTGGTGTTCAGCGATGCCGTGGCGGCAAATGAAACGCTGGCGACCCTCGGCAAGCAGGGGCAATTTGCCGTGGCGGAAG
Organism: Enterobacter sp. 301B; assembly: GCF_003850715.1. Classification (NCBI taxonomy): domain Bacteria; kingdom Pseudomonadati; phylum Pseudomonadota; class Gammaproteobacteria; order Enterobacterales; family Enterobacteriaceae; genus Enterobacter; species Enterobacter sp. 301B. The sequence goes on along the minus strand of NZ_PQTC01000036.1, from coordinate 19,242 downwards.
TGCTTAATGCACATCATAAACGGTTTGCCTGGTGGTCGTGGAACCCGGCGGATAATACCGACACGCTGGGCGCGCTGGTCAACCGGTGGTTGTTCCCTGTTCCTGTCGCACAGCCCATCATACATAACGGTAATGTGATTGGCGAAATTCGTCTGACCGCACGAGACAGCCTGATTAGCCACTTTATCTGGCTCTCATTTGCGGTCCTCACCGGCTGCATTCTTTTTGCCTCTGCCGTCGCATTGACCATCACCCGCTCGCTACATCATGGCATGGTTGTTGAAATGCAAAACATCACTGACGTTGTGCATGACGTCCGTACCAACCGCAACTTCTCTCGCCGGGTAACGGAAGGCCGCATCGAAGAGTTCCACCAGTTTGGTGAAGACTTCAACAGCCTGCTGGATGAAATGGAAGAGTGGCAGCTCAAGCTACAGGCGAAAAACGCTCAACTGTTGCGTACCGCCATGCACGATCCGCTCACGGGGCTTGCAAACCGCGCCGCGTTTCGCAACAACATTGCGGCCTTAATGAATGACGCTTCGGCAAAGACCAATTCTGCCCTGCTCTTCCTGGACGGTGATAACTTCAAGTTTATTAACGACACCTGGGGCCATGCCGCGGGCGACTGCGTACTGATCGAAGCCGCAAAAAGGATGGTCGAATTTGGCGAAAAACGTCATCAGTCTTACCGTCTTGGCGGCGACGAGTTTGCCATGATCCTTTATGGCGTCCACACCGCGCGTGAGGTCGAATATATTTGCGCTGCGCTGTCGCAGCAATTTATCCGTCCGTTTGATCTGCATAACGGACACACAGCATCAATGTCACTCAGCATTGGCTTTGCTCTGGCGTGGGAAAATGCCTCCGTCGAGGCATTACTGGAGCAAGCCGATCGCAATATGTACCTGGTCAAAAACCAGCGTTCGAAAACAACACCCTGAAAGGAAGACGATATGTTGAAGCGATACTTCGCGCCGTTGTTACTGGCATCTCTGGTTATGTCCGGGTGCCAGACGCCGGAGGGTAAATTCACACCAGAGCAAATCGCGGCCATGAAGTCCTACGGCTTTAACGAACTGAATGGCGACTGGTCCCTGGGCCTGTCGGATAAGATCCTGTTTGATAAAAATGACGCCAGACTGCGTCCGGAAAGTGAAACGCAGATCCAGACTATGGCCTCACGTCTGGCGGCAACCGGTCTGAATCACGCCCGGATGGACGGCCATACGGATAACTATGGCGAAGAGAGCTACAACGAAGCGCTTTCGTTAAAACGTGCCAATGTTGTAGCGGATGCCTGGGCGAAGGGCGCGAACATCCCGCGCAGCAACCTCACTACGCGGGGTTTAGGCAAAAAATACCCTCTCAGCAGCAACCGTACTGCGCAAGGGCGCGCTGAAAACCGCCGTGTTGCGGTAGTTATCAGCACGCCTTAAGGCTATTTAGCGGATGTGCCGGCGAGCGACACGCCTGAAGCCGCTCGCCAGCGCAGCCAGTCAATCACGATAAATACCGCCAGACTGACGCCCATTACCGGCAACGCCAGCCCCAGCAGGAGGCTTATCATGAACGTCACTCCCCTTCCCCACAGCGGCAATGCCAGCCAGCTTTGACAGAGCGTCTGTACCGGGTTCGCGGCTGACGTCGCAGGACGACGCATCCACCACATCCGGTATCCCCAGATAATCAGCACGCACAGCGCAACGCCAAACGCGATGAGCAGCAGTTGATTTGCCAGACCAAACAGGATCCCCATATGGAAATCCACGCCCCAGCGGGTGAGTTTAGCCATCAGCGGGAAATCCCCAAAGCGAGTCCTGTCCAGCACATTCAGAGATTGAGGGTCCACGGCAACGGCATCAACCTGCGTCGGCCAGCGGCGATCGATTTCCGTCACCGTCCAGGCCTGGTCGACCCTGCTTGCCGGACGGATCTCAACGTTGTTCGCATCAATTCCTGACTGGCGGGCGGCCTGCAATACGCTGTCAAAAAGCGACAGTTCAACAGGCATTTCAGGCATCGACATTCCGCCGTGATGACCACGATGTTCGGCGTGTTCATCCATCATTTCCGGCGCACCGGAAAGGGTGGTGTTTACCTGCGGCGTCAGCCAGTTCATCTCTGCACGCAGCTTATCGACGTTGCCACCGGCCCATTGTGACCAGGTTAACCCGGTGACTGAGAACAGCAGCATTCCCGCCAGTAACGTCCAGCCTAAGATCACATGCAGGCGACGACGATTCTGGAAACGATTGTTAATACGGCGCTTCGGTCGGGTATAGAACCACAGCGCGATCCCGCCCAGGGCAGCAACCCACATCCACGAGGCGGCTAACTCGCTATAGAGGCGCCCGAGGTTGCCCAGCATCAGCGAGGTATGCAGATAATCGATAGTCTGACGCAGCGGTAAAATCCCGCTGGTGCCGTATACGGTCATATCCCCTCGAACCTCAAGGCTGGCGGGATCAATAAAAATAGCCCGATGCTCGGAGGGACCCAGCGCCGGGTCGGCAAACATCACACGGGTCGTTTCGCCCTCTTCCAGCCCCGGACGAACGGCATGCAGACGCAGATCTGATTCTACGGCCTTTTCGGCCGCGGCAATTTGTGCAGCAAGAGGCTGCGCCTCACCCACGGCATCCGTGTGGAGTGCATGATGGTACAGCGCATTTTCAAGCTGCGGCGTGGCGACATACAGCGTACCGGTCAGCGCTGCGAAGAAAATAAACGGACCAACAAACAGCCCGATATAGAAATGGAGGCGACGCAGCAGGTTTCCCCATGCCGCGCGCGGAGTGCAGGTAGTCATACTTTTCCTTTTTAAGGCAAAAAGTGAGTGATTTTGTTTTAAAGGGAGAAAGCAGACCGACGCGGCGGCGCGCGGGTATCGGGGTAAAGCCAGGGGAAAAAGTGCCAGTGGCTGACCGCCTGACGAGGCGGCTTCATGCGCAGCCGCTGCAACACCACGCTGAGCAGAACGATAAGCGCCAGCATCACGCCCGGCACATGCGCTAACAGCACGCAGTAACCGCAGGCTTCCGCATGGTCAACTGGCATGGAATGCGGCATATCCCCATGATGCTCGTCCATCGACATCATGCTCATGTCATGGTGCATGCCCGGCATGGCGCTCATGGGATCTTTTTGCAGCGAGACGGAGATCAGCGGCGCCACGACGATCAGCAGGATCGCAAACAGCGCGGTCAATGCCGCTGCGCGTTTCCAGCTATGCTGATGCAGTACGTTATCCACTTACCCTCCACCCAAGAGGCGAACATTGTAAATGATTTATGACGGAAGGGTTAACGCGAGAGGTGCGATGAGATAAAAAAAGGGCCAGCCTTTCGGCCAGCCCTTTCTGACAGGATGTCGCTTAAGCGAATCTTAGTTCAGACGCTCTTTAATACGAGCAGACTTACCAGTACGCTCACGCAGGTAGTACAGTTTAGCTTTACGTACAGCACCACGACGTTTAACAGCAATGCTGTCAACTACCGGAGAGTGAGTCTGGAAGACACGCTCAACGCCTTCGCCGTTGGAAATTTTACGAACAGTGAATGCAGAGTGCAGACCGCGGTTACGAATAGCGATAACCACGCCCTCGAATGCCTGCAGACGTTTTTTGGAACCTTCAACAACCCATACTTTCACTTCCACGGTGTCACCTGGACGGAAGGAAGGTACGTCCTGCTTCATCTGCTCTTGTTCAAGTTGCTTAATAATGTTGCTCATAATTTAATCTCTTATCCTGGGTAAACTGATATTCGGGAGCGTATTACGCTTTCCCATCATGTTCATGCTGCTGATGCGAGTGTTCGGTTTTGAACTCGGACAGCAACTTTGCTTGCTCTTCAGTCAGAGCCAGGTTTTCCAGAAGTTCAGGTCTTCTAAGCCAGGTCCGGCCCAGCGACTGCTTCAAACGCCAGCGACGTATCTCGGCATGGTTTCCAGACAGTAACACTGCCGGGACTTCCATCCCTTCTAACACTTCAGGACGAGTATAGTGTGGACAGTCCAGCAATCCATCGGCAAAGGAATCTTCCGTTGCCGAAGCTTCATGGCCCAGAACCCCCGGAATAAACCGGGCGACGGAGTCAATCAACGTCATTGCTGGTAGCTCACCACCGCTGAGAACGTAATCGCCGATAGACCATTCTTCGTCAATCTCGGTTTGAATTACGCGCTCATCTATCCCTTCGTAGCGACCACAGACCAGAATCAGCTTTTGATTCGTCGCCAGTTCGCTCACGCCCGCTTGATCAAGCTTGCGTCCCTGAGGTGACAGATAAATCACCTTCGCGCCTTCACCTGCCGCGGCTTTTGCTGTGTGAATGGCGTCCCGTAAGGGTTGCACCATCATCAACATCCCCGGTCCGCCGCCGTAAGGACGATCGTCCACGGTACGGTGCCGGTCATGCGTGAAGTCACGAGGACTCCAGCTCTGGATGCTCAGCAGGCCATTCTTTACTGCCCGGCCAGTTACCCCGTAATCGGTAATCGCGCGGAACATTTCAGGAAACAGGCTAATTATGCCAATCCACATAGCGCCGTCTTTTACCGTTTATCCGGAGAATTTAAAAACCAGGATCCCAATCTACTTCAATGGTTTGAGTAGTGAGATCGACTTTCTTGATAACCTGTCCATCGAGGAACGGGACCAACCGCTCCTTGATGCCAAATGCATCTTTCAGGTTTGCCTTAATGACGAGAACGTCATTTGACCCGGTTTCCATCATGTCGATGACTTTCCCCAGGCTGTAGCCTTCAGTGGTCACTACCTGGCAACCCATAAGGTCTTTCCAGTAGTAGTCACCCTCTTCCAGTTGCGGCAACTGCGACGAATCCACGACAATTTCACAATTAGTCAGCGCATTCGCGGCATCTCGATCGTCAATGCCTTTCAGCTTGATGATGATGTCCTGATTGTGGTGACGCCAGCTTTCCAGCTCGACCTCTTCCCACTTACCGGCTTTCTGGATAAACCAGGGCTGGTAATCAAAAATGCTATCAGCGTCTTCAGTGGAGGAAAACACTCTGAGCCAACCACGGATACCGTAGCAAGAACCCATTTTTCCCAATACGATCGGTTCAACAGGTGCTTTATTGCTCATCATGACCACCGTGACAGATTAAGCTGCTTTGTTTGCTGCTTTGATCAGCGTAGCAACGCGATCGGAAACAGTAGCGCCCTGGCCAACCCAGTGAGCGATACGATCCAGATCCAGACGAGTTTCTTCTTCTGCGCCAGAGGCCAGTGGGTTGAAGAAACCAACGCGCTCAATGAAGCGACCGTTGCGTGCATTACGGCTGTCAGTCACAACAACCTGGTAGAACGGACGCTTTTTAGCGCCGTGACGTGCTAAACGAATAGTTACCATAACATCCTCTTGTGTGAATAAAACAACCGGGCCCCATCGAGGAACGGAGCCCGGGTGTCATATTAAAAGCCCGAAAATTTTACTCATTTTCGGGCAAAAAGCAATCTCAAAAGCGATTATCGCCCAGGAAAACCGGGCGGCATCATGCCTTTCATGCCGCGCATCATCTTCGCCATGCCGCCTTTCTTCATTTTCTTCATCATGCGCTGCATGTCGTCGAACTGTTTCAGAAGGCGGTTAACGTCCTGGACCTGCATGCCGCAACCGGCTGCGATACGGCGCTTGCGGGAACCTTTGATGATTTCTGGCTTCGCGCGCTCTTTCAGCGTCATCGAGTTGATGATTGCCTCCATACGCACCAGCACTTTGTCATCCATCTGGGATTTGACGTTGTCCGGGATCTGCCCCATACCCGGCAGTTTACCCATCAGGCTTGCCATACCGCCCATGTTTTTCATCTGACGCAGTTGCTCAAGGAAGTCGGTCAGATCGAAGCCGTCACCTTTTTTCAGCTTGCTGGCGAGTTTTTCAGCCTGCGCGCGGTCAACCTTGCTTTCGATATCTTCGATCAGCGACAGCACGTCGCCCATGCCGAGGATACGGGAGGCAATACGATCCGGGTGGAACGGCTCCAGCGCTTCGGTTTTCTCGCCCACGCCGAGGAACTTAATTGGCTTACCGGTGATATGACGAATAGACAGCGCCGCACCGCCGCGAGCGTCGCCGTCGACTTTGGTCAGCACCACGCCGGTTAACGGCAGGGCTTCGTTAAACGCTTTCGCGGTGTTCGCCGCATCCTGACCGGTCATGGCGTCGACAACAAACAGGGTCTCTACCGGATTGATAGAAGCATGAACCTGCTTGATTTCGTCCATCATCGCTTCGTCAACGTGCAGTCGACCGGCGGTATCCACCAGCAGCACGTCGTAGAATTTCAGCTTCGCCTCTTTCAGCGCCGCATTAACGATGTCAACAGGCTTCTGCGCCACGTCGGACGGGAAGAAGTCTACGCCAACCTGCTCGGCCAGCGTTTCCAGCTGTTTGATCGCCGCCGGGCGATACACGTCCGCCGAAACCACCAGCACTTTTTTCTTGTGCTTTTCGCGCAGGAATTTCCCCAGCTTACCGACGCTGGTGGTTTTACCCGCACCTTGCAGACCCGCCATCAGCACGACTGCTGGTGGCTGAGCCGCCAGGTTAAGCACCTGGTTCTCTTCGCCCATCGCCGAAACCAGCTCGTTACGGACGATTTTGACGAACTCCTGACCCGGAGTCAGGCTCTTGTTAACTTCATGACCAACCGCTTTCTCTTTCACGCGGTTGATAAAATCACGCACGACCGGTAACGCAACGTCTGCTTCCAGCAGCGCCATGCGCACTTCGCGCAGCGTTTCCTTGATGTTCTCTTCGGTGAGGCGTCCACGGCCGCTGATGTTGCGCAGCGTGCGCGACAAACGATCGGTTAAATTATCAAACATTGTCTCTCGCCTGGGGTAGAAACGTTAGGTCGCCTGGGCGACACATACACAGAATTTTGCCGGAGTATAACATGAAGGCGCCTTTGTTGTTATGCAACGGTTGGAGCAGGCGTCACGTAACGTTATACTGCTTCTCTTTCTTATTAAGACAACTGTCGACGCCTATATGCCTGTTTTCGCACTGATCGCCCTTGTTGCCTACTCTGTCAGCCTCGCGCTGATCATTCCTGGCCTGCTGCAAAAAAACAGCGGCTGGCGGCGCATGGCTATTCTTTCGGCAGTGATCGCACTGATTAGCCATGCGTTTGCGCTGGAATCACGCATCATTCCCGGCGACGGCAGCGTGCAAAATCTGAGCGTGCTGAACGTCGGCTCGCTGGTCAGCCTGATGATCTGTACGGTCATGACCATTGTCGCGTCTAAAAATCGTGGCTGGCTGCTGCTGCCGATAGTCTACGCCTTTGCGCTGATCAACCTGGCGTTAGCCACGTTCATGCCCAATGAGTTTATTACTCACTTGGAAGCCACGCCGGGGATGCTGGTGCATATTGGCCTGTCGCTGTTCTCCTACGCGACGCTGATCATCGCCGCCCTTTACGCCATGCAGCTCGCCTGGATCGACTACCAGCTGAAAAATAAAAAGCTGGCGTTTAACCATGAAATGCCGCCGCTGATGGTGATTGAGCGTAAGATGTTCCACATCACCCAGGTCGGCGTGGTTTTGCTGACGCTGACGCTGTGCACGGGCTTGTTTTATATGAAGAACCTGTTCAGCGTGGAGAATATCGATAAAGCGGTCCTCTCCATCATCGCGTGGTTTGTCTATATTGTCCTGTTATGGGGCCATTATCATGAAGGCTGGCGCGGACGTCGCGTGGTCTGGTTCAACGTTGCGGGTGCGGGCATTCTCACGCTTGCCTATTTTGGTAGCCGCTTCATACAGCAATTTGCTGGCTAAGTAACAAAAGGAGTTCCCCCTGGAACACATCTCTACCACCACGCTGATCGTCATTCTGGTCATCATGGTGGTCATCTCCGCTTATTTCTCTGGCTCTGAAACCGGCATGATGACGCTGAACCGCTACCGGTTACGTCATCGCGCCAAGCAGGGTAACCGTGCCGCGCGTCGTGTCGAAAAGCTTCTGCGTAAGCCGGACCGTCTGATTAGCCTGGTGCTTATCGGTAACAACCTGGTCAATATTCTCGCCTCTGCACTGGGCACCATCGTCGGGATGCGTCTGTACGGCAACGCAGGCGTGGCGATTGCCACAGGTGTGCTCACGTTTGTGGTGCTGGTGTTTGCGGAAGTGCTGCCCAAAACCATCGCGGCGCTTTACCCGGAAAAAGTCGCCTACCCGAGCAGTTTCCTGTTAGCACCGCTGCTTATTCTGATGATGCCGCTGGTCTGGCTGCTGAATATGGTGACACGGGTGCTGATGCGCATGGTTGGTATAAAGGCAGACGTCACCATCAGTAGCGCGCTCAGCAAAGACGAACTGCGTACCATCGTGAACGAATCCCGCTCGCAGATCTCCCGTCGCAATCAGGACATGCTCCTGTCGGTGCTGGATCTGGAAAAGGTCAGCGTTGACGACATTATGGTGCCGCGCAATGAAATCGTCGGGATTGATATTAACGACGACTGGAAGGCCATTGTCCGCCAGCTGACGCACTCCCCGCACGGGCGTATCGTCCTCTATCGCGATTCTCTCGACGATGCCATCAGCATGCTGCGTGTGCGCGAGGCCTATCGTCTGATGACTGAGAAAAACGAGTTCACCAAAGAGGTGATGCTGCGCGCCGCCGACGAAATTTACTACGTGCCGGAAGGCACCCCACTCAGCACGCAGCTGGTGAAGTTCCAGCGAAACAAGAAGAAAGTCGGTCTGGTGGTGGATGAATACGGCGACATACAGGGGCTGGTGACGGTCGAAGATATTCTGGAAGAGATTGTCGGGGACTTTACCACGTCAATGTCGCCTTCCCTTGCAGAAGAAGTCACCCCGCAAAACGACGGGTCAGTGCTTATCGACGGCAGCGCCAACATTCGTGAAATCAATAAAGCGTTTAACTGGCATTTGCCGGAAGACGAAGCGCGGACGATGAACGGAATGATCCTGGAAGCGCTGGAAGAGATCCCGGCGGCAGGTACGCGCGTGCGCATTGAGCAGTATGATATTGATATTCTGGACGTGCAGGACAATATGATTAAGCAGGTGAAGGTCCTGCCCGTTAAACCTTTACGCGAAAGTATCGCCGAGTAATGTTGTAGGCCGGGTAAGGCGAAGCCGCCACCCGGCACTACGGGTCGGCAAATTACGCTTTCGCTTTCGCCACGGTCACCATCGCAGCGCGAATAGTACGACCGTTCAGGGTATACCCTTTCTGCATCACGCCCAGTACGTTACCCGCGGCAACATCTTCGGATTCCACCATCGCAATGGCCTGGTGAACGTTTGGATCCAGCGGTACATCCGTATCGGCAATCACTTCAACACCGAACTTACGCACCACATCCAGCATGGATTTCAGCGTCAGCTCGATGCCTTCAATCATCGCCGCGTTATCCGGATTAGCTTTATCCGCCACTTCCAGCGCGCGATCCAGGCTGTCGATCACCGGAAGCAGTTCGTTGACGAATTTCTCCAGCGCAAATTTGTGCGCCTTTTCAACGTCCAGCTCGGTACGACGGCGCAGGTTTTCCATTTCCGCTTTGATACGCAGTACGCCATCGCGTTCGCGATTCTGCGCTTCTACCAACTGAGCTTCCAGATTGGCAATTTTTTCATCGCGCGGGTCCACCTGCTCAGCAGACGTGTCTGGCTCTACTGCCTCAACTTCATCGTGCTGTTCCGTGATAATTTCTTCAGGGGCTTGCCCCTCAGGCGTTTTCTGTTCTTTACTACTCATGAATTTCTCCGCGTTTTTCTGCATTCATCTCGCTAACTTCGCTTATTATGGGGATCAGTTTCCTGGATTCAAGGGAACAAGGCAGATTGTCATCATTCATCAGGCACAAGGACCTCCAGAAAATGAATAATCATTTCAGGTGTATTGGGATCGTCGGCCATCCGCGTCACCCTACCGCATTGACGACACATGAAATGTTGTATCGCTGGCTGTGTGGTAAAGGCTATGAAGTGATGGTCGAGCAGCAGATCGCCCAGGAGTTGCAGCTTAAAAGCGTCAGAACCGGCACGCTGGCGGAAATTGGCCAGCAGGCGGATCTCGCCGTGGTGGTCGGCGGCGACGGCAATATGCTGGGCGCGGCGCGAACGCTGGCTCGCTATGATATTAAGGTTATTGGTATTAACCGTGGCAATCTTGGTTTCCTGACCGACCTCGACCCGGACAATGCGCAACAGCAGCTGGCGGACGTGCTGGAAGGTCACTATATCAGTGAAAAACGGTTTTTACTTGAAGCCCAGGTCTGCCAGCAGGATTGCCAGAAGCGCATCAGCACCGCTATTAACGAGGTGGTTCTCCACCCTGGTAAAGTGGCGCACATGATCGAGTTCGAAGTCTATATCGACGAAATCTTCGCTTTCTCGCAGCGGTCTGACGGGCTGATTATTTCAACCCCGACGGGGTCAACTGCCTATTCGCTTTCAGCCGGAGGCCCGATCCTGACGCCATCGCTGGATGCGATCACCCTGGTGCCGATGTTCCCGCATACGCTCTCGGCGCGTCCGCTGGTGATCAACGGCGACAGCACCATCCGCCTGCGTTTTTCCCATCGCCGCAGCGACCTGGAGATCAGCTGCGACAGCCAGATTGCGCTTCCCATTCAGGAAGGAGAAGATGTCCTCATTCGCCGCTGCGATTATCACCTGAACCTTATCCATCCAAAAGATTACAGTTATTTCAATACATTAAGCTCAAAACTCGGCTGGTCAAAAAAATTGTTCTGATTTTACATCCAGCGCTTTACTGTATATAAAACCAGTTTATACTGTATACAAACACAGTTATGGTTTTTCATACAGGAAAACAATTATGCTGGCACAACTGACCATCAGCAACTTTGCCATTGTTCGTGAGCTTGAGATCGACTTCCATAGCGGAATGACGGCGATTACCGGTGAAACCGGTGCAGGTAAATCCATTGCCATTGATGCCCTCGGCTTGTGCCTCGGCGGTCGTGCAGAGGGTGATATGGTGCGCACAGGTGCGGCCCGTGCCGATCTCTGCGCCCGCTTCTCGTTAAAAGACACGCCTGCCGCCCTGCGCTGGCTGGAAGCGAACCAGCTGGAAGATGGACGTGAGTGTTTACTTCGTCGCGTCATCAGCAGTGATGGCCGCTCCCGCGGTTTTATCAATGGTACAGCGGTTCCCCTTTCCCAGCTTCGCGAGCTGGGCCAGCTGCTCATCCAGATCCATGGTCAGCACGCGCACCAGCAGCTAATCAAACCCGAGCAGCAGAAAGCCTTGCTCGATGGCTACGCGGGTGAGTACGCGCTTACTCAACTCATGGCTGAGCACTATCGTCAGTGGCATCAAAGCTGCCGCGAACTTGCGCAGCATCAACAGCAAAGCCAGGAGCGTACCGCGCGCGCCGAGCTGCTGGAATATCAGTTGAAAGAGCTGAACGAATTTAACCCTCAGGCGGGTGAATTTGAGCAAATCGACGAGGAGTACAAGCGTCTGGCCAACAGCGGTCAGCTGCTTTCCATCAGTCAGAATGCCCTGAACATGCTGGCGGATGGCGAAGACGTGAATTTGCAGAGCCAACTATATACCGTGCGTCAGCTTGTGACCGAACTGACCGGCATGGACAATAAGCTTTCTGGCGTACTGGAAATGCTGGAAGAGGCCGCAATTCAGATTTCAGAAGCCGGGGATGAGCTGCGCCACTACTGTGAACGTCTGGATCTCGACCCGAACCGTCTGTTCGAGCTTGAGCAACGCATCTCCCGTCAGATTTCACTGGCGCGTAAGCATCACGTTACCCCGGAAGAGCTGCCGAATTACTATCAGTCTCTGCTGGAGGAACAGCAGCAGCTGGACGATCAGGCCGATTCCCTCGAAACCTTGTCTCTGGCGGTTAATCTGCATCATCAGCAGGCGCTGGAAACGGCGAAACGGCTGCACGACGTGCGACAGCACTATGCTCTGGAGCTTAGCCAGCATATTACCGACAGCATGCATACGCTGGCGATGCCGCATGGGGTGTTCACTATTGATGTTCGCTTTGAAGAGCATCACCTGACGGCGGAAGGCGCAGACCGCGTAGAATTCCGCGTCACCACCAACCCAGGCCAGCCTTTACAGGCGATTTCGAAAGTGGCTTCTGGCGGTGAACTGTCGCGTATCGCCCTGGCCATTCAGGTGATTACCGCCCGTAAAATGGAAACCCCGGCGTTGATTTTCGATGAAGTGGATGTGGGTATCAGCGGCCCGACCGCGGCCGTTGTTGGCAAACTGCTGCGTCAGTTGGGTGAATCGACGCAGGTTATGTGTGTGACTCACCTGCCGCAGGTCGCCGGCTGTGGTCATCACCACTTTATCGTTAGCAAGGAAACCGATGGCGAAATGACGGAAACGCACATGAAACCGCTGGATAAACGCTCACGCTTGCAGGAGCTGGCACGCCTGCTGGGGGGCAGTGAAGTCACCCGTAATACGCTCGCGAATGCGAAAGAACTGCTGGCGGCATAAACTTTTTCGGGATCTCAGGGTCATACAGAACAACAAAAACGCCGCCAGACCAGTTTCAAAGTGGGGCAAGGTCTATTATCATCGGCATATTACATATGAGCCGCGTACTGCTCGGGCCCGAAAAGGAATCAAATCACTATGCGCTGTAAAACGCTGACCGCTGCCGCAGCGGTTCTTCTGATGTTGACCGCAGGCTGTTCCACTCTGGAGAAAGTGGTTTACCGTCCTGACATCAACCAGGGGAACTACCTTACTCCTAACGATGTGTCCAAAATCCGCGTAGGTATGACACAACAGCAGGTCGCTTATGCCCTGGGAACCCCGATGATGTCCGATCCGTTCGGCACAAATACCTGGTTCTATGTATTCCGCCAGCAGCCTGGTCATGAAGATGTGACCCAGCAAACCCTGACGCTGACCTTCAGCAGTGCCGGTGTGCTGACCAACATCGACAACAAGCCTGCCCTGACCAAATAATCAGGCGTCAGCAACGCAAAAAGGTGCTCAATGAGCACCTTTTTTGTGTATGTTTATTTGGCTACTTACCGGATTTCTCTGCTCGCTGACGGCGCAACTCTTTCGGGTCGGCAATCAGCGGACGATAGATTTCAACCCTGTCGCCCTCTTTCAGCACATCACCGAGCTTAACCGGACGGCTATAAATGCCGACTTTATTCTTCGCCAGGTCAATATCACGGCGAAGTTCAAGGATGCCGGAGGCCCGGATAGCCGCCTCAACGGTGGCGCCCTCTTCAAGCGTCACGCGCTGCAAATACTGCTTCTCCGGCAGCGCATACACCACCTCAACAGCAATCTTATGCGACACTGTAAACCTCTTTGGCGCGCGTGGTGAACGCCTGAACCATATTCGAGGCCAGCTCTTTAAATATTCGGCCAAACGCCAGTTCGATCAGCTTATTGGTAAATTCAAAATCCAGATGAAATTCAATGCGGCAGGCGTCAGCGCTCAGTGGCGTAAACTTCCACCCTCCCATCAGTTTTTTAAACGGACCATCCACCAGATGCATCAAAATACTCTGATTGCTCGTCAGGGTATTGCGCGTGGTGAACGTTTTGCTGATCCCCGCTTTGGAGACATCCACGGCCGCAGTCATCTGAGTCGGGCCGGATTCCAGCACCCGGCTACCGGTGCATCCTGGAATAAATTCCGGATAGGACTGAACGTCGTTCACTAACTGATACATTTGTTCCGCGCTGTAGGGAACAAGCGCAGTACGGCTAATCTGAGGCATAGCATTTTCCATGGTCACACAACAGACAAATAATAACATTTATCACCTGTTAAAAAAACGCTAAGCCTTATCTCGTGCTAAGATAGCGCGTTAGACCTCACAGGACGCAATGAGGTGACTTTTTAAAATCAGATTACCGACGGCTTTACGACACTTATGACGAAGAAAAAAGCACATAAACCTGGTTCGGCGACCATTGCGCTCAACAAGCGTGCTCGCCACGAGTATTTCATCGAAGAAGAATTCGAGGCTGGCCTTGCGTTGCAGGGCTGGGAAGTAAAATCGCTGCGTGCCGGGAAAGCCAATATCGGCGACAGCTACGTGATCCTGAAAGACGGTGAGGCCTTCCTGTTCGGCGCGAACTTTACGCCGCTGACCGTCGCCTCTTCACATTACGTCTGCGATCCAACCCGCACCCGTAAGCTGCTGCTGAACAAGCGCGAACTGGAATCCCTCTACGGACGCATCAACCGCGAAGGCTTCACCGTGGTGGCGCTCTCTTTGTACTGGAAAAATGCCTGGTGCAAAGTGAAAATCGGCGTGGCGAAAGGTAAGAAACAGCACGACAAACGTACTGACCTGAAAGCACGCGAGTGGCAGCTCGACAAAGCACGTATCATGAAAAACGCAGGACGTTGATTCTGCGCGCTTATTGTACTATTCAATAAGTTAGCGTTTCGGGCTGGTATCGAGGAAGTGAAATCTGGTATACTGAGTTCAACACTATTGGGGCTGATTCTGGATTCGACGGGATTTGCGAAACCCAAGGTGCATGCCGAGGGGCGGTTTGCCTCGTTAAAAGCCGCAAAAAAATAGTCGCAAACGACGAAAACTACGCTTTAGCAGCTTAATAACCTGCTAAGAGCCCTCTCTCCCTAGCTTCCGCTCTTAAGACGGGGATCAAAGAGAGGTCAAACCCAAAAGAGATCGCGTGGAAACCCTGCCTGGGGTTGAAGCGTTAAAACTAATCAGGCTAGTTCGTTAGTGGCGTGTTTGTCCGCAGCTGGCGTGCGAATGTAAAGACAAACTAAGCATGTAGTACCGAGGATGTAGAAATTTCGGACGCGGGTTCAACTCCCGCCAGCTCCACCACTTCTGATAGGACTGCAACCGGACAGTGGCAATAAAATCAGCCACTTACGGACACTGACCAGACAGCAGGCAGACCTAGAAAAGACAAAAATATGCACGTGAAATGCACGTGCACTTTAAAAGAACCCCAGATCTCACGGTCTGGGGTTTTTCTATTTGTAACTAAGGGTAACAAAAAGTCTTCCTGCTTTCGCACTCCACTCACCTTGACACTGTTTATTTTCACAGTAAATATACTGTATGTAACCACAGTGGTTTTCCGGAGGCTTTTATGTTCGTTGAACTGGTTTATGACAAACGTAATGTAGAGGGGCTCGAAGGGGCCAGAGAGATTATCCTAGCAGAGCTGACGAAGCGAGTGCTCCAGATTTTCCCTGATGCCGAGGTGAAGGTGAAGCCGATGCAGGCAAACGCCCTGAATAGCGATGCCAGCAAAAGCGATCGGGAAAAACTGAACCGTATGCTGGAGGAAATGTTTGAAGAGGCCGATATGTGGCTTGTACAGGATTAAATCTAGAACACTCTCATACGCAATGCTAAACTTGTCATCTTTCAGAATTGACTGATTTTTCAAATGTTAAAGTTATTTAGTCGCTACATTTCAGTAGGCGTAATTAACACTGCTATGCACTGGGTATGCTTCGGCGCGCTTCTTCATTTCTTCGAAGCTACTCAGGCTGTTGCAAACGTCTCCGCATTCTTCATTGCGGTTACGTTTAGTTTCTTCGCTAACGCAAGATGGACGTTCAAATCACAGGCAACGTCAGGGCGTTATATCGCGTTCGTCGCATTCATGGGCATCATGGCTGGAATGACAGGGTACATCGCAGATGCGATTGGTGCGTCGCCTATTTTAACCCTCTTAGCGTTCTCAGGATTCAGTCTTGTTGCCGGGTTCATATACTCAAAATTCATTGTCTTTAGGGATGCGAAATGAAAATTTCTTTGGTCGTGCCGGTGTTCAATGAAGAGGAAGCCATTCCAATCTTCTATAAAACTGTACGGGAATTTGAAGGTCTGCAGCAGCATGATGTTGAAATCATCTTCATCAATGACGGCAGTAAAGACGCCACAGAATCAATCATAAACGCGCTTGCTGTAGCTGACCCTCTTGTAGTTCCGCTGTCATTCACTCGCAACTTCGGTAAAGAGCCAGCGCTGTTCGCCGGGCTTGACAATGCAACCGGTGACGCGATTATCCCGATTGATGTAGACCTGCAGGACCCAATTGAGGTCATTCCACACCTGATTGAGAAGTGGCAGGCTGGGGCAGATATGGTGCTGGCTAAACGCTCTGACCGATCCACCGATGGGCGACTCAAGCGTAAGACCGCAGAGTGGTTCTATAAGCTGCACAACAAAATCAGCAATCCGCAGATCGAGGAAAACGTTGGCGACTTCCGCCTGATGTCTCGAAATGTGGTTGAAAACATCAAGCTGATGCCAGAGCGCAACCTTTTCATGAAAGGAGTTTTGAGTTGGGTTGGCGGCCGCACTGATGTTGTTGAATATGCCCGCGCAGAACGGGTGGCCGGGGATTCTAAGTTCAATGGCTGGAAGCTGTGGAACCTTGCATTAGAGGGCATTACAAGTTTCTCAACTTTCCCACTGCGCATGTGGACGTATATCGGTTTGTTCGTTGCCGGCATGGCCTTTATGTACGGAGCGTGGATGATTATTGACACCATAGCATTCGGAAATCCAGTAAGAGGCTATCCTTCTATATTGGTATCAATTTTGTTCCTCGGCGGTGTGCAATTAATCGGTATTGGAGTTCTCGGCGAGTACATCGGCAGGATTTATATTGAGGTTAAAAACAGACCTCGTTATATTTTGAAGGGAAATTAAATGGTTAGCTTTCACAAAAAAGAATTTTCATTGTTCAGTGCGTGGATATTCTCGCTCATAATAATATCGATCGGATACTACCCACTGATCAATGACAGGCTCTATCTGGTTGATGATATCACTAGGTCAATTAAAGGATACTTTGGGTGGATTGAATTAGGCAGACCACTGACTGAATGGCTTGCTATGTTCTTGAGCACCAGTTCTGACCGCCTTGCCGACATTACACCTTTGCCTCAGTTATCGAGTATTATTGCGTTATCTTATTTAACAATTCTTTTACTTAAAAATACATTCCATAAAATCACCATTGGGAATGTTCTAATATGTATAACTGTAGCAGTAAACCCACTGTTACTTGGTAATATGTTGTTCAGGTTTGATTCATTATCAATGATATTGTCCATGTTGTTACCTGTTCTAGCGTGGGATTTGCTAAACAAAAACAGGACTATATATGCGCTAGCATCACTTATTGCATGTCTTTCTTTTTACCAACCAGCCATTGCAATATTCCCGATATTGGTAATAACTACATTTATTCAATCCCAAAAACACAACAACAAAAACATAGAGTACATAATAAAATCTGCTGTGCTAACCGTAGTGTCTTGCGTTTTATACTATTTCGTTGTTGTACTTAATACCATTAAATCCACTGAAAAGAGGGCAGACTTAACTACTGGATTAGCAAGTAACATTTACATAGGAATTAAGACCTCTATTTCAACAGCATTGCAATCTTATGGTCACGTCGCTGCTATATTAATAGCAGTAGCAACGTTAGCTTTTATCATTGTATACGCAAAACATATTATTGTAGTAGTTAAAGAGGGCGCGGGGAATTCAAGGTTTTTAAACCTTTCACTAATGGTATTTGCTCCAGTTGTAATATTAATTTGTTCTGCTGGAGTAAACCTGATTCTTAGTAATGGGTACTATCCAACGCGAGTTTTATTTCCAATAGCGTTTATAGTTTTCCTAGCCCTTGCCATCCCCGCCACATTCAATGATTTCTTTAATCGTATCGCAGCATATTTATCTATCGCACTGATATTCTCATCAACAACAGTGATTTATGCCACTGCATCTTCACTTTATCATCAGCAACGCTACGATTCATATGTATTATTTTCCTTAAGCGAAAAGCTTTCACTTTTAAAATCAAACAAAAATACATACATATTCGGCGCAACAGACTATTCAGAGGCGTCAAAAACTTCAAATAGAGTATTCCCAATACTAGATTACATAAAGAACAACTACTATGACATGACATTGAGTCAGTCATTAGTTAACAATGGGATTAGGAACATAAAGTTCTCTGGCAAGGACAGGCAGATTTCCTATGAATTAGAGAAATTGGCTTGCAATGGTGAGATGAATCTTATTTACACCATGCCTCAATACTCCATTTTCGAGAATGATAAAAATTTACTAATTTATCTCGGCGGGAGCATCTGTAATAAATGAAGATCTTAGGATAGTTTAAACTATTAACAAACGCATGAAGACATCAAGGGCGTAAATTACCCTTGATGTCTTACTTTATATTGTAGGCCAGACTATTTCTTGTGCTTTTGATGGGTCTACCGATTCGAGCGCATCAAGATAATCAAGCCACTTATTAAATGAGGCCTTTTCATCATCTTTCAGGCGGCCGAGTGCCAGTTTCGACGGCCATTGCTTACTATCAATGTATTCATTCGCCTGGCTAATCAGGGTTTGCTTCTGAAGTTCGGCTTGCTGAACCAGTTCATCATGAGTCGGTTCTGGTTGTGGTGGTTCAACAGGGGCAGTAAATATTTTGCCGTCATATGTCCAGCCGATACCTACGCCAAGACCGTCAATTTTGAAAGTCTCATAGCCCTCGAAAATATCACCCTCGCCATCCCAAACGACAGTATTTACGACCTGCCCGTCCTTAATTAGTGCATAAGTAGACATCATGCATACTCCTCAATAATAACAATGCCTGAAGAACCCGCTCCACCGGCTACTGCCGAAGTGCCATTCACGTATGTGGTCGCCGCACCTGCTCCTCCGGCACCATACCCTGTTCCGGCACCCGGTACGGAATTAATTATGAGAGCATGCCCACCTCCACCGAGCACAGAATTCCCCCCGCGACCACCTTTTGCGGAGGAGGATGTTGTCGTTCCACCCGCCGTACCTGTAGCAAAGGACATTTGCCCCCAGCCTCCCTCGCCCGGAACATTCAACAGGACGCTGGAACCAGTACAGTCGCCTGTTTGATTTAGATCGGGTACCAGACTGAAAGTAGCTGTACCAGACGCGCCATATTTTCCACCATCACCACCAGGCGCGGAAATAAATGAACCGAATGATGATGCACCACCGGATGTACCGTTCCCGCCTACTGAGCTGGCTCCAGCTGATCCAACAGTAACCGCCACTGAAGATAAAGAACTGGCATCGATCAGGCCCGTTTCACCATAAGTTCCCGCTGAGCCGCCATGCCCCGCGGCTAATGTTCCGGATGAGGTAGAGGCGGCAGCACCACCACCCGCC
>NZ_PQTC01000035.1:0-25154 GCF_003850715.1 Enterobacter sp. 301B | reverse complement strand
TGATTACATCGAAATGTTTTATAACAGTAAGCGTCGGCATGGTTCCAGCGATCAGATGTCACCGACAGAATATGAAAACCAGTATTATCAACGGCTAGGAAGTGTCTAGATTATCCGTGGCGATTCAGATGGCTACTCACCGAGTGATATCAAAGAAATCATAGCATTACATCAAAAAAGGTACACATACAAAAATGAAGAATCTAGGCGTCTGGATTAAAGCTATAGCGCTATTCATATTATGCTTAGCGTTATCGTCAACCGATAAACAGGTTTATACCCTGCTTGAGCAGGCATCGGCAGGGGTGATCGGCTCAATTCTTGGAGGGATTACTGCAGGGATCTCTGTAATTTTTGGCATTCTGGCGGTCATCAATAAGGGGCAAAAACGCTCAAGTTTTACAAGTTACTTGGGAAGTTTAGAAGCTGATCTGAAATTACTTGTGATCTGTTTAGGCGCAACAATTTTTTTGCCGTACCTTCGAAATTATGACTTACCTCTAATAAATTATCCCAAGCATGAGTTGATTCCTTCTAAGGATAAGTTATTTACTGCGGCAGAGCTGTTTGCCGTAGTGCTGTCTCTCAATCTCATTGTTGAGGTGATAAGTTGCATGATTTTAGTAGTTAAACAAAGTCTGAAAACGGAAGATTGATAAGGTTTTTTTAATGGTTTTATTTGTAGTTATTTGAATTTTAATGATAAAAATATGGTTGGTTTATCACTAACTACGATTTTTGTGGTCGATCATGATTTTATACAGTGCCTTTAACAATGTCTTTTGCATGTATATATAAGTATATGGATACGAAAATAGAGTTTCATAAGACTTCAAATGATATCTCCTTTTAAGAACATATAGTTATCCCCTAAAGCGTATATACGGAAAATATCTGTCATGGGGGATAAAATGAACGTTACTTCACCCAAAATGCTGGCTCAGGCAGTGAGGAATGCTCGCAAGCAATGTAAGCTGACTCAACGCGAAACTGCAGAAAGTATAGGCATGAAACAATCAACGGTTTCAGAGTTTGTGAATCATCCTGAGGGGATCCGCATAGGTACGCTCTTTATGCTGCTTGCCGCTCTGGACCTTAAGCTTCAGGTCGTAAGCCGTAGGGGCGAACATAAATCGTCTGATAGCTGGGACCAGCAGTGGTGAACTGTGGAACCAGTAAGCTTTACTGATTCAATTCCTGCACCAACCTAGTATTGATATACAGCTTTTCGCGACCAACGCTCATTTCTTCCAGCATGCCTATATCTACCAACTGTTTGAGGTATGCTGATGCCGTCTGGCGTTTAGCGATACCTCGTTCAACAAGGTTATCGATCCGGCAATACGGTTGCGCATAGAGCACTTGGATGAGTTCATAGGTATAAATTTTTGGCAGCTTCTCACGTACATACTCGGTCGTTTCTGCCATCAATGCCCGAACGACCGCAATCTTGTCAGTCGTCCATCGAGACGTGTTTTCTACGGCCTCCAGCATAAATAATATCCACGATTCCCAGTCTCCTTCCTCTGTTACCCTACGCAATAGCGTGTAGTAATCACTACGTCTCTCCAGGATAAAGCGTGACAGGTACAGGATAGGCAGTGAAAGCAATTCATTTTGAATCAAGTAAAGAATATTCAGGATACGGCCTGTTCGCCCATTCCCATCCGGAAAAGGGTGGATGCACTCAAACTGATAGTGCGCAATAGCCATTTTCACTAATGGATCTAAATCATCATCGCCATGTATGAACTGTTCCCAGTTCGCCAATAAGTTACGAATAGTATCTTCACCCACCGGGGGCGTATACACCACGCTGTTATTCTGATCGCGCAGTACCGTGCCCGGTGTTTTTCTTATATCGGTCTGAACTGCGCGTAATTTGGTACAGATAGCGATTGCGGTGTTTGTGCAAAGTGGATAGGTCTCAAGATGGGTATAACCATCATAAAGTGCCGTACGATAGAGCAATGCTTCTTTGGTTGCTGGATCTGCTCCGTCTGCACGATCAGCATACTGAAAGAGCTGATCGCTGGTCGTTACGATGTTCTCAATGCGTGAGGAATCTTTCGCTTCCAGCATCGGGAGAATGTTAATCAACAATCCCTGATCGGGGATCAACTCACCCGCCGTTTTCAGCTCTGCAATTGCCGCGCGCGCATTTATACACGCTTTTAGTACATTACGTGTTTCTATCTGCTGCAGATCAGGCGGCAGCTTTGGCAGAGCGTTGTAAGGGGCTTCGGGATTCCAGTTCATATGTTTATAAAAACCGATTTCATCGACATATAGACATCATATGTCGATGCTATAAGCATGTCACGGCATCATGTTTAAAAAATCGTGTTTTATCGATATATCGCCGTAACGTGTCGATGGCATAAACATGTTTTGGCTATATGTTTAAAAAAATGCTTTTTATCGACATATCCTCAGACGCTTGGCGCAGACTATCTGGATTTGCCTGGGAAGAGACTTCACTATCTGAGATGTATTGACCTTTAAATGAGGTCTCTCGGCAACCTTGCAACTGCAAAAAATGCCCCTATTTCATGGCTAATTAACCGCTAAATTCTAGCCATGGAGGAAACTACCGATGTTACCCCGGACACACCGCCAGCTCGTAAGTGTTGAAGTGATGTGGCCTGCCCAGACGCTACCGCTTCCTCTGCAACAGGTAGTCGAAGCATTGAATCAGGGCGAAACGCCCGATCAGATTATTATCCGCATGAACCAACAGGGCCTGCTGGCGTGGCGTGAGGATGCATCCGCGCAGGATACACACGATATCTTTCAGATACGGCTGGACAATCAGCATGAGGCGCGGTTTCTCTGCCGCTGCACTGATGCCCGTATCCCGCGCGAAATTGAAGAGTGCTGTTTATCTCCGGATAAATTAATATGCTATAAAATAAAGAGTTAGCATATGTCGTTTCAGGGATGATGAGTTGTAAATGAAGAAGAAACTGCCAGACCAGCTTTCCAGGGAATGCATTATTGCGGCTATGCGCGCCTATGATGAAGGTGTACCCCACCAGTTCAGCGAGTCCCGGCTGTATGATGTGGTCTTTGCAGGGCGCAGTTATCCACCGAAAGCGATAGTCGGTATTGCTGCTTTAAATATGACAGGCGTTGAGTTTTCCCCTGAAGATTTTAGTGGTGGTATCAAGTCGAAATGCGTCAAGTTGCTTACCGATCAAGGGTTTCAGATCGTTGAGAAAAATTTGGGTAACGAGCAACCTGCCATCAGTATTTTTCCTGATGAACTGCCGCCGCAGAGCGTATTTAATGAAGGTGCAGCTACGCAGGTAACGGTTAACCGCTATGAACGCGACCGTAAGGCCCGACAGGCCGCATTAGCCTGGCATGGTTGTCTGTGCAGAGTATGTGGTATTGATATGATGAAGGTGTATGGTGAGATAGCAAAAGGTTTTATCCATATACATCACCTGATTCCGCTATCAGACATCAAAGAGAATTACTCTCTGGATCCCAAAAAAGATCTTATTCCCGTCTGCCCTAATTGCCATGCCATGTTACATCGACGTAATCCGCCTTTTTCGCCTGAAGAATTGAAATCAATTATTGAATATCATTCGGCTCTTTAGGTATTTAAGCCCATTCGCTGTAGCTCGGTGGAAGAGAGTATTTTGATATAACTTGCTATTCGCGTAGCAGCTTAAGCCACGGATTATTCATCTGCACTTTCTCTCCAAGCACCAGCCCAGGATCCTCCATCAGAAACCCTTTCAACTGACTACTTTTCTTTTGTGGCGCACAAACCTCGCAGGTCCAGATAAAACTGTCATCATTACAGCGCAGGGCCAGCCCTGACTCCTGAAACATTCGTTGCGCCAGTTTCCAGCCGTCGCCGGTATCGCCTGTAGTTTCTGCTGCGTATGTCTTAAAGATCCCCGGCGAAATCAAGAAAAGATGGTTTTCCACCACATGTACCTTGCCGTTCCGGGTATTCACCGTGCCTGAAGGGCTGGTGTGGTTCTTCAGCCACTGCAGGAAGTTGTTATTGTCACCAAGCCTCGGGTCGTCTGCTATCTCCGGCAGCGGTTGAGTCGGTGTGTTAAGTTCAGGGGCGGGTTCGGCTTCACTTACCGGTGTCACATCACCGGCAAAACAGGCGGGACGTCGTTCGCCTGGCTCCCAGATTGCAGATGGTGTCAGGCGCAGCAGCGTCAGCGGTTCAACGGGCGACCAACCTTTATCCGATCGGATAATGCAGCGCCAGATTGCTTTATCTTCGTTGGCAACGATAAGCTGATGCGTCAGCAGTTCGTCAAACAGGCGGTTATTGTTTTCCGGCACGCTGGATACGCCATGCTTGAGCAGCCAGGCGCGGACCCGGTCGGCGGTGGTTTTGCTGATAAGCCACAGCGCATCCTCCGTCAGCCAGCCATCTGATCCGCATTCGGGATTATTGAGTCGGTACTCGTTCTGTACTAGTGACCGTAAGGCTGTAAGAAGCTGCTGGGGGAAGGACGAGGGCTTTTGCGCCAGCGCGGTTTTGATATTGCCACCGAGGTATCGGGCGACAGAGGCTTTATCGGCCTGCTGTACCAGTTCCGCCAGCTCGCCAGCCCGTTCGTAGTGTCCGGTGATCTGATAAATCAGGGACGCAAAAGCCGGCGGGTATCCGGCCAGCCAGTCCAGTAATGGCGAGGGTATCAACTGATTAATCAGCATTGCGCCAGCCGCCGGATGCAGATGATAGTCGCGACCGTGGCTCTCGTACTGCCAGCGATAAGGCTGCACCAGATTACCCTGCCACGGATGCCAACGGGTGCCATCACGTTGATGAATCTCCATATCCACGGAGATTTTTCCCGTATCGTGCAGCAATGCTGCGCAGACTACCGTGACCGTCCATGCGCTGGCCTGTCGGGCCTGTTCTTCCGCACCCGCTTCTGGTGGCAACAGGTAACCCTGGCGCAGTCGGATGGCGTTGCAGGCAACCTCCAGCGAATGATCCAGTAGCCCACCGTGAATGGAATGGTGATGACTTTGTGAGGCGGGTAGCAGCTGTACCAACGCGGCGAGGCGATGAATCGCCGTGAGGATCCAGCTATCATATAGGGTATCCGGCAGCGGGGTCAGTTGCCGTAACTGCTGCAAACAAGACTGGCGTAACGGTGTTGCCAGCAATCGCTCTGCGGATTGTGGCGCAAACCAACCCTCCGGCAGCGTAGCGTCTGGTGCAGGTGGCTGGCTCTGGGATGGTCTTTGTAGCCACTTCAGCATATTTCTCCTTTTCGGGCAGGCCCCTTTGCCCTTGTCGGCCTTCCTTTGCAGTGTCTCCCTTTGGGCCTTTTACATTTTTATTAGTAAAAACTGTATGCTCTCATGTGTATATCTGGCGGTGTATTTCTGGCCGACGAGGAAAAGTGACCGACGTATTGTCGGCCACTTTAAAACTACCACCAGGCATAAAACATCAACCTGTCTCGCTCAAAATCAAACGTCTCCAACGTCTCCTTCACCCAGAGAGTGACGGCGCGGACATCTTTCCAGTAGTGCTCTCCATAATCGGTATAACCATAGAAAAAGCCATCAATCGTGGGATAAACCGCGCCGCAGTTATCCGGCGTCAGGCTCTGTAGGTCGCTCAGAAGCGCCTGCAAATTTGCTTTGGTGACTTCTAACAGCACCTGGTTGCGCACCAGCCCGACGTGTTTATCCACCCACTTAAGCAGCGGATTCACCTTGCGGAAATAACCCACTCTGGCGTACTGGCTTTCATCGGGCGCGTTTTTTGCCCGTTCGAAAAAGAAGAGATCGAGTCCCATATATCACTCCAGAAAAAAGGGGAGCAACTCCCCGACAGGGAAGGCTCCCCGTGCGGGTGGGCTGTCAGGCGCTAAGCTGACAGGGTTGTGGTACAGCGTTGAGCAGCCATTCACTGGCGTGGCGCGCCATACCGCTGGCACGGATCACTGCCCGTTTGTCCTGGTGCAAGATATCCAGCCAGTAGCCGATATAGCTGGCGTGCTGGAGCCTACCCTGAATGCCGCAATGGGCACACAGGAAGGCGCTACCCATCTCCGCCACTAATTCTTCAGCGGCGTAGAGCGCTTCGGTGCGTTCCGCTCCGACGATACCGGGGCGGTTCAGGCGTGAAGCGTGACCAGTGGCGTGCGTCAGTTCATGCAGCAGCGTGGCGTAGTACGCCTCGCTGCTTTCAAACTGCTGCGGGTGCGGCATCATCACCAGGTCGGTCGCGGGTTTGTAATACGCTTTCGACTGGCGGCGATGGCGCAGCGTCACGCCGCTGTTCATCGTAATGGCTTCGGCCATCTCCACAGGTTCTGCGGGCCGGGTAAACGGCTCGGACAGCGACTGCGGCAGGCCGTCGCACTGCGACAGGTTAAACAGCCGAAATTCACGAATGATCCCGAAATGCCGCACCTTCGGCTCGCCGTCTTTATCCAGCAACGGCTGGCCGAGTGCATCGGTCTCTTCCTGTGTGCGTGGCAGATACAACACCGCCAGAGAGGATTTCTCCCCCCGGCGCACCAGCCCGCCGAGCGCGCTGACCTGATGGAACGTCAGCCAGCGGTCGCTGGCGAAGCTCTGCTTGTCGGCGCTGTTCCACAGCAGCGGCACGTTGATGCCGTGATACGGTCGACCGGATAACGCATTGATTGGGAACGGCGGCTCGCCATCGCGCCACGGGCGGATCCACGGCACATTGCCGTTTTCCAGCTCAGTAATAATCTGGTCGGTGACTTTCTGGTAGATATCGTTGCTTCTGTCCATTGTGCGATCCTCATGGAAGAAGCCGGAGCTGCCTCCGTCCGGAAGCGACTCCGGCGGGGAGAGGTTATGCCTGTTCAGCCATCGAGACCTGCACATAGTGGCCGTGATAGTTGAGCGACAGCGGTAATGCGACAGGGACTTTCATATCGCCCTGCGGCGGCTGGCAGTAGATCGTAAAGGTGACTTTCTTGCGGGATGCCCCGGCGGTGCGCAGGGTCAGCAGTACGGCGAGCAACAGATTGCCCAGCCGTTCTTCCACCTGCTGCGGGTCGGCGGGAAATTCCACAGCGGATTGCCAGACATCAGGGGCGATAACCACCGGCATTAACGACGGTTTTTTATCGAAAAGCGACATGGTGTTTCTCCTGTAAATGAACAGGGAACACCCTTCGCAGGGCGTTTCCCTGCGGGATGGAATGGTACGGGTATCCTGCGCATCTGCGCCGTTCGCGCCTTCCGGATACATGGCGAACTTACTGCATGGCTGGCGGTAGTGTTTTCTGCGCGGGTGATAAAAGGGAGGGGAAAATCATTACTGGGGCTGAAGAGTTTTGTCGTTCCTGAAATGTGAACGCAGGCAGATTGATGCGCACGCATCGCTCAAAAAATGATCTTTTTCAGGCGGATACTGAAATCAGAAAAGCATATGACCTTGAACAGTAAACACAATGACTGGAGGGATATGCTAATGAACCGACAAGATATAAACGCATTGAAGAATTTTGATTTTCTGGCGCGCAGTTTTGCCCGTATGCACGCCTTGGGCCAGCCAGTGGATATCGATGCCGTGACCGGTAATATGAGTGATGAACAGCAAGCATGGTTCCGGGAGCGATACGACCACTACCGAAAGCAGGCTGAGCGGGCGAGAGTGATAGAACTGCGGTGATGTAACGAACAACGGGCTTAACGGCCCGTTGCGTTTTTTCAGGCTTTGAAAATCTGTTTTCGGTGCCAGCCAACATACTGTTCAGCAGGCCACTGCGTTTTGTCATAAGGAAGGAATAGCTGCTGGCCGTCCCGGTGCCAGAACAGATGGTCTACCACCGGACTACGACTGACGCCGCCGGAGATGCGGATGGTCATACTCTCATCCAGTCCGAACGCCCCCATATCAAACGCGTCATGGTGTAATGTACAGAGCGCCAGGCCATTATTTACCACGCACGGACCACCGTACGCTTTCCAGTGAATATGCGCCGCTTCAATACCAACCAGCGCGCCATCGAGTCTGAGATCGTAACCACAGAACGCGCACCGTGAGTGGTAAGCGCGAAGAACGATATCCCTGAAACGCGGATCGCGGTTCCTGGAGCGATCGATAAAATCGAATCCCAGTTGGTTGGCCAGGATCCGCTGAATACTTTCCGGGAAGCGATCGGTGAGGATCTTCTGGGCCAACTGGTCGATCATCTCAGGGTGTGCCAGCAATTGCTGGTAAGCCGCTTCATCGAAGCCGCCCGTCACCTGGTTATCAATCAGTTCTTTCTTTGTCGGCTGAGTATTGCCCTTGCGCGGTTTGCAACCTTCTGCGTGAGCGATCTCCCAGAAGCCGTCTGTTCGCAGCCGCCAGAATGGCATGTTGGGATAGTCGGTGCGTCGCTTGGGGCCAAACTCTTTCAGCAGGCGAGTAAGCGGTTCGTGGATCTCGAGGCCATAGTTAAACAGGCGTGAATGGCCTGCTTTGTACTGCGACAATACATACAACAGCAGTAGCGGTTTATGCGGCGCGCATACGTCACCCTGACGCCAGACAGAGACGTTAGAGATGGCGGATTGCAGCGTTTCTGGAGAGATCATAAGAATGAACCGGGTAACAGGCTGATGTTATTGCGATCATGCTCGCAAAATGCCGGTGACTCAAGCCCCGTTCATCACACCGTCAGTACGAAATCTTCAGGGAATGCGTGTTTTACTGACGATCATCTTCCCGACCTGTTCGCCAGCGCTGCGGATATCGCCGACCGCGCTGCCCATCACCCCGGCGACTGTTGCGCCGATCCTGACGCCTGCCCACGTCAGTGCGCCCAGCCAGAATGCGGGTAACACCAGGAACATCACGCCCATAATAATATTCACAATCAGATCGTCGGAGGTGTTTTGCAGGCCCCAGAGGTTGAAGTACGAGTGGGTGTCGCTGTCGTACATCATCTGCATCAGCCAGTTATCCAGCCAGCGCGCCAGTTCCCACCAGAAGGTGAGAAAGAACAGGGCGAACTGCACAAAGCTCAGCGTGATGACCGTTTTAAGATCCCATGCCGAGAACAACAGAATTATCGGAATACAAATCACCAGCGCCATTTCGAGGAACGCCTGCACCATCGGCAGCGCCTGGCGGACGTTATCAAACGCCGGAAAAAGAGCGTAGCTCGAAAGCCCCGCGCCGATGATCCCACCGACGCGACTTAGCAACTGCGTCTGGCTGAGGTTATCTCCCGCACTCCCACCAAATCCGTTATACACCAGCCCGCCCTGTGACACCTGCATATTGCGCGGGCTCACCAGCGAGCGCAATACCGCTTCTTCGTACTCGTCTTTCGACTGCCCCAGTTTTTGCAGCCGTTGCCAGAGCGTGGTATCGACCTGCTTCAGCAGCCGATTTTTCAGCCCCGCCTCACCATCGGACCACCACTCCTTACATGCTGGATAGCCTCCGCCACCCGTATCGCTCAGACCGTCGTCGCGGCTGGCGTCATATGGCCAGGCGGCGCGCGGTGAACGGGAATGATCGTGGTCGTAATAGCCCGGCGTGGAGAGGTAAAAAGACGATCCCACCCAGTCCACTTCCCGGCTTTGCTCCTCACTGATATCGCTGCCGAGCTTTTTCAGCCGTGCGCGCGACGGTCCATAGCAGTCGTTAACGAAATCCTGTAGCTCCTGCGCCAGCGCCGGATCGGCAATCCGGGTGTGCTGCACTTCAAAGCGCAACTGGCGCAGGTCCGGCTTGCAGGGCAGAACCGCGACGGCGGCGCTGGTGATGCCTTTACCCAGTGCATGCGTGAAGTACCACCACACCGGAACGGAAGCGCTCTTGCCGCTGAGTTCGTTGATGAGCGGCGCATAGCCGGAATCACCGGGCTGTACCACCGACCAGCCGCACTGCTTGGTGCGCTGGCTGTCGTAGGTGAGGGTATTGATATCAACATTGAGGAACGGCACACCCGCAAAGAGGATCACCAGCAGGGCGCTGTAGAGCGAGTGCTCCACCCAGACGACCAGCAGGCGGGTGACGTTGCCTTCATCCGCCCCCTGGCCGCGCGCCTTCAGCCACAGGGCGACCAGTTTTGCCAGAAGGGGCAGGGCGAACAGCCCGGTGGCGGTCAGCGTCTGCCACACGCCGTTGTTCACCAGCCAGCCGAGCAGGGTGAGCACATACTCGAAATAGCTGTTGGCGGTCATCGCGGGCTGTCCGGCCGCGGGTTATTCAATTGATGTATGCGGCGGTCATTGTCGTCCGGCACTTCCACCGCCTGGCCCTGAAGCTGGTCGCGTTGCTGTTTGCGTTGCAGGATAAGGCTTGCGGTATTGCGCGTCAGCGCCTGGCGGAAATCGAGTTCCAGTTTAAGCTGGTTCAGTTCTTCATCCAGTTGGGCGGTGGTTTTGCCTAAGCTCTCCTGCGCTTCTTTGACGTTGGCGATATTGGGTTCGCGCATGCCCGCGAGCAGCGTGCGCCGGGCCAGCAGCGCCTGTTCGGTAACGCGGGCCAGCGCCAGCTCTCCCGTCAGCCGTTCGGTGAGGACGGCAACATCCGGATCGTCGCGTAGCGCCTCGACCACGCCGCGGGTCAGTTGCATGGATCCGCCGGAGGCTTTCGCCAGATTATCGGAGCCGGGTTTCTGACTGCCATTAACCAGATCTGTCAGGAGGGGCAGGATCTTCGCCTTTTCTTCGTCGATCAGCGGATGCAGTCCGATCCCCGCCTGTGCGCCGGAGCGTGCATCCGGATCGTCGGTGACCTGCGCTACGCTGATAGTCTGCTCGCCGACCACGCGGGTCATCCATCCGGCGGCCTCTTCAGGGGATGTCCAGGTGCGACAAAGTTCCCCGTCACATTCGGAGGCGGTAAGAGACGTGGTGCTGGTGGCGGGCTGCTGGTTGAGAATATTCCAGCCTGCGACGGTGGCGTCATGGACTACCTTGATTGGCGGCTGGCCTTTGCCGCCGCGCTTTTCGCCGCCCATCCAGCGCTTACCCTTTTCGGCGGCCTCTTTTGCCGCTTTCTGGTCGGTGCGGATGGCGTCATTATCGCTGGCGGCGAGGGACTGGTAATTCTCCGCTTTGGCTCCGGAAAACCAGGCGGAGTCTGTCGCTAAATCGGTCATCTTCTCCGCCATTTTCTGGCAGTTCAGCAGCGACTTATCAAAATCCAGCCGTCCCTGCAGCACGCCGTTGGTCAGCAGATCATAAAGCTGCGGATTGGCGCGCTGGATAATCATCGCGGGCAGGCTGGCAACCGCGCCGGTGGCACTCTGGATAACGTTACCCATCAGTTGCTGGAAGCCGTCGGTGATGCCGTTTAGCTGGTTGCGCACCGTGGTGTCGATATCGAAATTGCCGCACATCATATCGGCGTTCCAGCCAAGACCTAAGCTAAGCGGCGAGGGGCTGCGGCGTACGGGCGGCGGCATGACGGCTTCACCGCCGCCAATCTGGTAGTAAAGCAGGTCGTCAACCGCGCCTCGCGTGCGGAAGCTGTAGTTGTCTGCCGCCACGCAAACCCAGGCGAAAAACAGTAAGACCAGGCAAAGGACTCTCATCACCGCCTCCGTTAACCCGTACTGCCGAGAAAGGTTTGCCCCCGGCGCGGACAGCATTTATAGGGCCGCCACAGTGTCCAGGCGTACGCGCCATCCTCCGCGAGTTTGTCGGCGTAGGTGTCGGTGGTGCTGCCATCCGGAAACACCGAACAGGCGGCGGATTTTTTCGGCGTGAGCATCTGCCAGCGATGGTTATCGCTGTCGCCTTCGATAACCGGGGAGGGCGGCCAGTACCCGGCGCGCGATGAGGCGGTCAGCGGCGTGTAGATATGCGGTTGCCCGGTACGCGTCACCAGATCGGCCACGCGCTGGGCGATAACGGCGGCGGCTTTATAGTCGTGCGTCTGGCTGATGGCTCCGGCGCGCGGGTAGAGATTGCCCCACATATCGCCGTTCTGACCGACTTCCCGCATGCCCGGCGTCAGCGCCTCCGGCCAGGTCATTTCCGGCACACCGCTGCGCCATGCCAGCGTATCGAGTTGACTCAGAAAGTACGGTTGAAAAGGCTGCGATGAAGGTGAGCAGATATAGCCAAACTGGGTGAAAAATTTTGCCAGTTCATCGCCTGCCGGGAAGCCGATGGCATCGGCATTCCTAAAGCGGATCTTGCTGTGCTGGCTGGCAGAACGAGGATTCGTATCGCCGCCGCCTTCGGCAACACCGGGCAACGGTGGGCTGAGTAACGACATCTCCGTCCACGGACTTTGCCCGGTGTTGCTGTAAGCCGACACCACCAGATCCGGACGGAAATGACTGACCTTCACCGACGTACGCACCGTACAGCCGAACGGCGTGCAGTACAACCAGTAGCACAGGCCGACAACCCGGTAGTTCACGCAGTCCGGCGACAGGGCAGAAGCGGCAATTTCCGGCGTGGTAATGGCTCTGAGCGGGAAAGCGGCGCACAGCATCAGGAGCAACAGAAGAGAAGAGCGGTCTGGCATAACGCCTCCGGCAACAGAGTTTTCTTCTGCCGGGTGTAGCGCAATGCTCATTCGATCACTGCTGAAAACTGGAACCAGCCTGTGAAAATTGTTGAGTCTGTCATCAACCTTTGCCGGGCTTTCTGGTGTTATTCTGTGGTTCAGGCCGGGCTACGAAAGTGGTTCCGGCCTGTTTTTTTCTTCATTTTTTATTGTGTTTAAGGAGCAAAGCTTATGCCAGTAAAACGAAAACATCTGACCCGCCATGAAGTGGGGCAGATACTGCTTGCAGCGGACAGAGGGATCCATTTTGAGCGTGATTACTGCCTGATTCAGATGTGTTTTTTACACGGTCTGCGGGTCAGTGAACTGTGTGGAATGCGCCTGTCGGATATCGATTTGGTCGGTGGTTCGGTGTATGTCAGGCGGCTCAAAAATAGCCTGTCAACACAGCATCCGCTGTTCGATGCCGAATTGCCCGCATTGATGCGTTGGTTAACCGTGCGCCGTCGCTGGCGGGATGCTGACTCTGACTGGCTTTTCCTGTCGCAGAAAGGGGGGCCGCTGTCGCGCCATCAGGTCCGGTTATTGCTCAGACGTTACGGCGAACTGGGCGGCGTCAGTATTTCAGCGCATCCCCATATGCTGAGACACGGATGCGGTTACGCGCTGGCGGATTTAGGGCGTGATACACGTCTGATACAGGATTACCTAGGGCACCGGAACATCCGGCATACGGTGATTTATACGGCGACAAATACGCAGAGGTTTATGAATGTTTGGGGCAGTGTGAAAGAAAACCACACATTTAGTGCCAGAATGTAAAGTAGTATCAGAAAAATTTAGCAAAGTGTCAAAATTTTTCTGAGACCCCTTTTGATAACGGATTATCTCTCTGTTTTTAAATAAAAATAAAACGTAGCAGATACATGATGTTCCTCTGGCCCTTGCTGGCAACGTGCTTTAGAGGTTCACGTTGCCAGTATTCATTCGCTCACCGCTTTACTGTTTTATGCCATTCTGCAAGCTCAGTTCCTCTCCCGATGGCATTTTATTTCTCATTCTCTTCTTCCACATCATTTTCTCCTGAACTCACCACTCTGGCACTAACGGGAAAGTCTAACGCAGATTTTTTCACCGCCAGAGTGATGCGGGGCCGAGTCCCGAATGTTCTTTCATCAAGGAGAAACACATGAAAAAAACGATGTTAAGCGCGTGTTTTATGCTGGCGGCGGCTAATGCCATGGCTGCCGACGGTACCATCCATTTCACCGGTAGCATTACTGACCAGACCTGCAAGATCGACACTGGCTCCCAGAATCTACCGGTGAACCTCGGCAATGTTGCCCAGACCGCCCTTAACGGGGCGAAGGGGATGAGAGCGGCGCCAACGCAATTTACCATCAACGTGAGCGAGTGCCCGGAAACGGTCACTGGTGCAAATGTGAAATTTGACGGGACATCCGATAACAATGACCAGAGCCTGCTGGCGCTGGACAGTGGCACGGGCATCGCCACCGGGGTCGGGATCCAGATCGCAGATAAAAACGGCACGGCCATCCCACTGCACTCCGCTTCATCCGACTACACCCTCGCAGAAGGCGCAAACGCGCTCGACTTTGTCGCCCGCTATGTCTCCACAGGCCCGACGGTCACCACCGGTACAGCAAACGGTACCTCTGAGTTCACCATCATTTACAAATAACGCTGTGCCGTCGCGGGGCGCATTCTCCTCCTCCTGGCCATGCGCCGCCGCATAACAGGGAGCGTTTCGCAGGGATGCGTATTTTTCGTCCGGAGATAACAAGATGAACAGGTATGCAGACATTTTGCTGGCGCTATTGCTGGCCGTATTTACCGTGCAGGCACAGGCCGGGATTGTCATTGGCGGGACACGGATCATTTATAACGGCGACAAAAAAGAGACCTCCGCTTCTATACGTAACCCCGACAGATCCGGCGTCTGGCTGGTGCAGAGCTGGGTGGACAGTGGCGTGAAAGGCAGCAAAACACCGTTTATCGTGACGCCGCCATTGTTTCGCATTAATCCAGGCGAAGAGAACATCCTGCGCATTGTGCGCACTGGAGGGAGCCTGCCTGAAGATCGGGAATCGGTGTTCTGGCTGAACGTGAAGTCCATTCCCGCCACCGACGACAGCGTGCCGCATAACAACGTTCTGCAGGTGGTGGTGAAATCCCGCCTGAAGATCTTTTATCGTCCGGCTGGGCTGGAGGGACAACCGGAGACGGCATACCACCACTTATCTGTTGCCCGCAGCGGCAACCGACTCACCGTCAGTAATCCGACGCCTTACTACATCACGCTTTTCACTCTGAAGGTGGACGGGCAGGAGATCAAAGAGGCCGATATGGTACCGCCGAAGGGCAGTGTCAGCTTCACGATGCCATCGGCCACGGTGTCCACGGTGACCTGGCAGTCGATCAGTGATTACGGCGGCGTCAGTCAGACCGAAAGCCGTAAGCTCTGAAGGAGGGAATATGAATAACCCGAATTCCCGACTGATGATCTTCCTGCTGGCGCTGTTGCTGATTATGGTGCTGCTATTGGGTTATCTGCGTCATGCGGAAGCTCGCGAGACCTTCAATACCCACGCGCTGGAGCTGGACAGTCCGGGCCAGGCGGTCGTTGACTTATCCGCTTTTTCCGAAGCCGATGGCCAGCTACCGGGCACTTACCGGGTGACGGTGTATGTCAACGGCGAGCAGCAGGGCGAGGCGCAGGATATTGCCTTTGTTGCCGGGTCAGATAAAAAACTCACCGCACAGTTAACCTCGGCGATGCTGAAAGCCTGGGGCGTGAACACCGCCGCGTTTCCTGCGCTTGCCGCACTGCCAGCGGACAAACCGCTGGAGGATATCGACCGCTATATTCCGATGGCTTCCAGCGAACTGCGTTTCAGTAAACTGCAACTGAACCTCAGTATCCCGCAGGCGGCGATGAGCACCACTGCGCGAGGCTGGGTGGATCCGTCCGAATGGGACGAGGGCGTACCTGCCGCGCTGCTGAACTATAACCTCAGCGGCAGCAATACCTGGCGCGACGGGGAAAATGGCTCCGATGATAACTACTACGCCAACCTGCAGAGCGGGCTGAACCTCGGCGCGTGGCGGCTGCGCAACTATTCCACCTGGAATTACGACGAGGATAACGGCAGCCACTGGGATTCGGTGAACACGTATCTTCAGCGGGATATCCAGCGCCTGCAGGGGCAACTTACGCTCGGCGACAGCTATACCCCGTCGGACATCTTCGACAGCGTGCAGTTTCGCGGCGCGCAACTGGCCTCCGACGACAATATGCTGCCGGACAGTCTGCGCGGGTTTGCCCCGATCATCCGCGGTATTGCCCAGTCGAATGCCCAGGTCACTATTAAGCAGAATGGTTACACCATCTATCAGAGCTACGTCGCACCGGGGGCCTTCGCCATCAGCGATCTCTACCCGACATCGGGCAGCGGCGATCTGGAGGTAACGATTAAAGAAGCCGACGGCAGCGAGCGAACCTTTATTCAGCCATTCTCTGCGGTACCGATTATGCAGCGTGAAGGCCGTCTGAAGTATGCCCTCACTGCCGGGAAATACCGCAGCGGCAACAGCGACAGCGATGAGCCTGAGTTTGGCCAGATAACGGCAATTTACGGCCTGTCGCACGCCATCACGATTTATGGCGGCACGCTGTACTCGGAGGACTATCAGTCCGGGGCGGCGGGTCTGGGGTTTGGTCTCGGCGAGCTGGGTTCGGTTTCCGCCGATATCACCGCTGCACACACCACCCTTAATAACGATGAAACTCACGACGGCCAGTCGTACCGGGTGCAGTACTCAAAAGATTTTCAGGCCACCGATACCAGCTTCACCCTGGCGGCGTACCGCTATTCCACGGAAGGGTTCTATACCTTCCAGGAAGCGAACGACTTACGCTCGGACAGCGATGATGGCTGGCGGCTGACGTACAACAAGCGGCAGAAACTCCAGCTCGATCTCACCCAGAGTATCGGCAGCTACGGCTCGTTCTTTGTCTCCGGCTACCAGCAGGATTACTGGCATGAGGACGGTTACGAGCGCACCCTCAGCACCGGCTGGAACGGCAATATCAACGGTATCAGCTACAGCGTTTCCTACAGCTACAGCGATTACCCGGACAGCACCCAACCTGCCGACCAGCAGCTGGCGTTCAGCATCCAGGTTCCTCTCAGCCGCTTTATGCCGAACGCGTGGGCCAGCTACAGCGTCAACACCGCGAAGCACGGCGACACCCGCCAGCAGGTGGGCCTCAATGGGACGGCGCTTGCCGATAACAACCTCAGCTACAGCCTCCAGCAGAGCTACACCAACCATGGTGTGGGCGGCTCCGGCAATATCAACGCCGACTACAAAGGCGGGCAGGGGGAAATCACCGGCGGCTACAACTATGACGACGACACGCAGCAGGTGAATTATGGCCTGAAAGGGGGGATTGTCGTCCATCCGCATGGCATCACGCTTTCCCAGCCGCTCGGTGACTCACTTGCCATCGTGAAAGCGCCCGGCGCGGACGACGCGAAGGTGCAGAACAACACCGGGGTCTATACCGACTGGCGCGGCTATGCGGTCGTGCCGTACGTCAACGCCTACCGGAAAAACCGCATCGCACTGGATACCAGCACGCTCGGCGATGGAGTTGATATCGACACCGCCGTGCAGACGGTGACGCCAACGCAGGGCGCAGTGGTAATGGCGGACTTCAACACCCGCGTCGGACGGCGCGTACTGATGACGCTGCTTTACCGTGGGCTGCCGGTGCCGTTCGGCGCTCAGGCGAAAATGAAGGAGGGCGGCAGCGGTATCGTTGGCGATGACGGACAGGTATACCTGACGGGCGTCCCGGATGAAGGTGATATCACGGTGAACTGGAACGGAAAACAGCAGTGCGTGGCGCATTACCGGCTACCGGAGAATGCCGCAAACGCGCCGGTAACGGAAACTGAACAGGAGTGCCGGGAATGAAAGGATTATTAAAATCAGGCTGCCTATTGCTGGCATTATGGCTGGTTGCTTTTGGCGCACAGGCCTCATGCCAGTTTGCTAATGGCGTGACATCGGAGATCTCTGGTTATCTCAGCTTTGGCAATGTGGCGGTGCAGCGGGATTCTGCGGTGGGTAGTGTTATCGCCACGGCCACCACGGGGGCGTATAACGGCGGCAATAACATTGCGGGGTGCAGTGAAGCATGGACCTACCGCTGGGAGCTGAGTAAATGGGGAACGCTGAGCACGCTGGGGGGGAATATCTATAACACTAATGTTCCAGGGGTTGGTATCCGGCTGACGAACAGCTCTTCCGGTAAAGTGCTTCCCTATGACCAGAGCGCGGGCGCAAATACTTATATTTTTATTGGTGGAAACGGCATCAAAGCGGAGTTAATCAAAACGGGCGATATTACCGGGGGAACCCTGGATACCGGTATGCTGGCGCGGGCCTCAGTGGCAAATCAGTTCTATTTTGCCAATGCCACCCTGAATGGCACCAATACCATTACCTCTGAATCCTGTTCTGTCACCACCAACCCGGTTAATGTCCCTCTGGGCGACCATGACAAAAGTGAGTTCAACGGTCCGGGTACTGCAACAGCCTGGCAGACATTCAATATCAATCTGAGTTGTATTCAGGGCGCGCGAATTAATGTGCGTATTGACGCCACCGCAGATAATGACGCAGGCGTACCCGGCGTCATTAAACTCGACAGCGATCCCGTTAATGCCAGCGGTGTCGGCGTTCAGGTCTGGTATCGCTATGAAGACAGCCCGGTACAGTTCGGCCAGGAGCGGTATTACTACACCTCGCCATCAGGTGGTAACGAATATGTTCAGCTTCAGGCGCGCTATTACCAGACTACGCAGAGCATCACGGCCGGGAAGGCGAACGCCACGGCGACGTTTACGTTGACGTATAAATAGCTACCTGAACAATTTTAAAGGTTTTAGACTAACCCTCTGTTTATCAGGGAAGATGATAATGTCCCAATATTGGTGGAAAGATCTTTTTGATCGCAATAATAACTGGCAGGGTCTAGAGCTGACACTCAAGAGCAGCCAGAGGACCGACGTGGCAATGGAAATGCTAAGTGGTCGTTATGGGCGGATGGCGCTGCAGGTCTCCGGGAAGACATTATTCTGGGCATCAATGTTGAAAGATCATTCCGGAGTTTGGTTGGTGTTTAATGCCGATCATTCCGCTTGCCAGACATTATTACCGGCTGTCACATCTGAAGATATTGAGGGTATTAAAAGCAAAGGCGAACGGGCCTGGACAGGTGAATGGTGTCGCTATTTTTCCCGGCAATTAATGAATGCGCAAGTGCCTCTTCTGTCTCCTCGCCGATGGCTGATAAGGCCGATGGAGGCCAAATATTCATTACCAAAATTTTCCGGACAGCGTGTTCCTGTAAATAGCTGGCGTTTTGATGCCCCAGAAAGCAGCGGGAATATCGGCTGTAGCTGGACGCTCTACGGCGAAGATTTTCCTGATTTGGTCAATCCTGACAAAGTCAGATTAGTGGATTGGTGGTGGGGAGGTAGCCTGCTACTTGGGCGTTATCCGATACAACCTGATGCCGGAAGGTTGAAATGGTGGCGTAAAAAATGCCGTGAGGGTGCGCTGCCTCCAGTACTTGTCTGGTATATAGCAGGGCTGGGATCATTTGTTATTCTTGATGGTCATTATCGTTTACAGGCAGCGACTGCAGAAGAAATTCCACCTTCATTTCTGGTTCTCAGCGAATTGCAGGAACGGGATTTTGCTAACGATCAAGACCATCGTGCCCGTATTGTCCGGGCTCTAGAACAGCAGCTAAAAAATCCTAAGTGCAAAATCGATGGTGTAAATCAGACGCTGATTAATCTTTATGATACACGTTATCTTTATGCCTCAACCCATAGCCGCGCGACGCTTGGCGAAGGAACGCGTTGGGCACTGGAGGTGGAAAGCTATCTGCAACGGCTTCAGTTGGAAGACTATCGGGACAGGATACTTAATGGTGTTAACGATGAATGTTGAATTAAGGATAACAAATGGCGGCATTCTTTAGGGAATACAGAGATACCCTTCTCGCCTTTACTGGAATTATTATCGCGCTGCTTTCCCTGTGGTTTACCTGGTCGCAAAGCCAGGAGCAAATAAAGCATAACCATATTTCTGTTGAGCCGCGGATGAACGCTTATTTTTCAAATGACGGGCGGGCGAACAAATCGGGTATTTACATCATCAATAATGGAATGGGAACTGCATTTGTCTCTGCTATATCTGCAACGGTCAATGGCAAAAAAGTTGAACCTGTTGCCGGGAATATTTTTGTCGGAGCAGTGCAGGCGCTAGGCCTGGATATCCAGTGCTTTGTGATTGGCGGACCCAGACCTAATGATTCATTTAAAGTTGGTGAGGAGATTTTCTTAATTGAAGCAAGGGGGACTGACGAGCGCTGCTCAGGCGATTCACTTATCCTTCGGTCTGCGGCTTTAGACTCTGCCCGCCTGGATTTTGTCCTGGATATTGAATCAATATACGGGGACAGATTCCGGTATGTTTATTCTCAGAATAAACAAATTAAGCGTGATTAAACGGGCTTGCGGATACCAGCTTCCCTGCTGGCCGACTATTTTAATGACACTGGTTTTTGACTCTCGAGACTCTGGTGTATCGCCTCACAAATCCGGCTTACCGCCAGCCCGTCTTCGGCGGTGACCGGGTAGGGGGCTTTATGTCTGACCGCCCGCACAAAATCATTGATGGGGTCGATACCAAAGCCGCTGGCAACGCCGTTGCGGTAGTTGATGAAATAGCTGTTGGGCGTGAGCGTCATGGCCGGCGTGGTGATTTCCAGCCCGCGATGCTGTGAAGTACTGCGGATATAGGTTGCCTCGCAGAGAATGTCGATGCGCCCGTCGTTGTCCTTCGGAAAGCCCTCCGGCAGCACCCATGAGTTTTCCACCACCCACGAACTGCCGTCGGCCATTGTCAGCAGACTCTGCACGCTGTCAAAGGTGTCGAGGCCACTTTCGACCATCAGCCTCTTCTGCCCGACGGCGTACACCGACACCACTTCCTGACCGGAAAAATGGCGCACAAGGTCAAAGCAGTGTGAGCCGAGAAACCACACCGGGGAGCTTGCGCCCGCCCAGTTCAGCCACTCTGTCGGCACGCTAATCACGTCGTCCATACTGATATGCCCGCGCAGGATGCGCCCGGCTTCCGGCTTCTCCAGTTCGGCCTTAATGCGCATCACCGCCGGGTCCCAGCGTTTGTGGAAATCGACGCCGACCAGCAGGTCCCGCTGCTGCGCCATCTCCACGATAAGCTCGCACTCGCGTACTGAGGTGGCGAGCGGCTTTTCCGCCAGCACATGCTTGCCGTGGCGCAGGGCGGTGAGGATGGATTCGGTGTGGTAAGGGTCCGGCGTCGCCACCGAGACCACGTCGATGGCTTCCTCTTCCAGCAGCGTTTCCAGCCGGGTATAACCCATCACGCCACAGGCCATGGCAAGGTCGTCGCAGCGCTCTGTGTCGGTGTCGCAGATGGCGACCAGTACCGTATCCGGGTTATGGCGGTACGCATTCATATGGTGTTTACCGTAGATACCCGCGCCGACCACGGCGGCTCTGATTTTGTTCATCATTGAGTCCTCAGAATAAGCCCAGGGAAAACAGCCAGCCGACTATTACCGCAAGCGGTCCGGTCAGTTGTCTCGACAGCAGAAACGCGGGGACGCCCTTCGCTATGGTCTCCGGCTTCGCCTCCTGCATGGAAAGACCGACCGGGACAAAGTCGCAGCCGACCTGCACGTTAATGGCAAACAGCGCGGGCAGGGCGAAGGCCGGGGATATCGCGCCTGCGCCAATCTGCGTGCCTATCATCACGCCAATCACCTGCGAGATGGCCGCGCCTGGCCCGAGCACCGGGGAGAGGAAGGGTATGCCGCAGATGAGCGACAGCAGCACCAGTCCCCACAGCGAGTTCGCCAGCGGCGTCAGGGCATGGGCAATCAGGCTGCCGAGCGCGGTCTCCTGCACCAGCGCAATCAGCAATGAGACAAAGGCCATAAACGGGATAACGTTACGCAGCGACACGTCCACTGCCTCACGGCTGGCGGCGAACAGCAGGGCGATAACGTGGCCGACGGCTGTACCTGTCTTTTCAACCATGCGTACCAGTTTTCCGCGCCACGTGCAGGTGGTGGCGTGCTGATAACCCGTGGTGCAGCGACAGGCACGGACTCCGGTTCACCGTCCGGCACTTCGGCGGTGTCCACCAGAACCAGCTGCTCCGTCGTCACGCCGGAGACGTAGTTATCCTCGCTAATAAAGTGTGCCAGTGGCCCGGCGCGCCAGGTGGGGAGCACGTTGATGGTCGGGATGCCCTTCTGCGGATACAGGCCGCAGCGCAGGGACCCGGCGCAGTTAATCACCACGCACAGAATGTCGTTATCCGGCGGAATGTCTGAGAAGCCGTTAACGATTTCCGATTCGGTGAGTGCGCCGATTTCTATCGCGACGGGATGGATTTCCCGCCCGGTCAGTGACAGCACCTTTTTACCGCTCCCGACGGGCAGCCACAGCCCTTTACCGTAACCGCCGGGACCGGGTGGAATCAGTACCGTATTCATGGACGGCCCTCCTCAATCACCAGGTTACCGTGGAGGTCACGCAGATTTGGCACCGGGCCGGAGAGATGAACCGCGCCGACGTGGCAGGGATTCAGGTCACCATTGAACACCAGCGTCAGGTGGCCGAGTTCAAACAGCGCCTGCTGTGCTCCCTTGCCAACGGCAGTCACCAGATAGTCGTGCCCCGCCAGCATCAGCCGGTCGCCGGGGAGTATCATCAGGCTCTCTTCCCGGAACGACGGCTCCAGCGACAGCGAGTAATCGAGGCAGTCCTTCGGCCCGTTGCTGTCGAAGGTGATGAGCATCTTGTCGGTGAGACCATCAGCGACGAACAGCCCGATAGCAGTAATACGTGCACAGTAAATCATCATGGCGCATTCCCCCGTTTGCTGAGCCGCAGGAACAGGTACTCGGTGATAATCCCGCGGATTAAACCAATCAGAATGGCGGCAGCGATATAGCGCAGTGCCAGCGAGGTGACGGGCAGGCCGAGTGCCTTAACCCCGGCGGCGACGCCGAGCCAGACAAACAGCTCTGAGGGCACCACATGGGGAAACAGGCTGGTGAGGGGATGGGCGGTGGTGCCGAGTGCATCCTCATAGCCGGGCTTGCTCTTCTCAGGTAAGAGTTTGCCGAGGGTCAGTGCGCCGGGGCTGCTCATAAAGAACCAGCCGAGCACTGGCAGCACGCCGTAGGTGAGGATGCGCGAGCGGCCGAGCAGGGCGACGACTTTCTCCATTCGTACGGTGCCGACCAGCTTCATCAGGAAGTTGATGGCCAGCAACAGGCAGATGAGCATTGGGATTAGCCCGGTCATCATGTCGAGGAAGATTTTGCCTGCGGCCTGGAACAGGTGGATAAAGCCTTCAGCCAGGGAGACCAGAAACATGGCGGCCTCCTGTACTCAGTGCGATGGTGCATGGT
Source organism: Enterobacter sp. 301B (assembly GCF_003850715.1). Classification (NCBI taxonomy): domain Bacteria; kingdom Pseudomonadati; phylum Pseudomonadota; class Gammaproteobacteria; order Enterobacterales; family Enterobacteriaceae; genus Enterobacter; species Enterobacter sp. 301B. The sequence continues at coordinate 2,124 of NZ_PQTC01000035.1, read as the reverse complement.
TGTGGTTCGGTGTGCATAAACAACTCTCCTGTCAGGTATCGTTGGTTAATGCGTCCTGCCACTCACAGCGCGGGTCGTTATGTCCCGGAGTTGTCGGTTGTTGTCATGGGGTGAAGCGGTTTACGGGGTTCACGTTTGTTACTGGAATTGAGGTAACGACCGGGCCAGATTTCTGATGGATGCATGTCGAGCGCGATGGCAATCAGCCACTCGCTTTTCGGCCATGGGCGCGTCAGGGTATTCGACAGCGTTGACGAGGCCAGTCCCGCTTCCCGCGACAGTTTCGCCAGACTGGTACCGCGCTTGTGTAAGGCGGCAACGATGTCGGCGGGGTGCCAGTCTTTTTTAGTCATTTCGTTTACCTTCTTGTGTTACAAAGCTGATTAAATATCCTATTTTGGGATATTTTGTAAATGGCTGATATTCGATTTTGGGATATTAATCGAGTTTTATGAATGTCATCTATTTATTCTGATGAATATCAGTTAGTTATAAAGTTACTGCGCTCTGCAAGAATTGGTCGGGGGATTACTCAATCTCAACTGGCTAAATCGCTGGGCAAACCCCAGTCATTCGTTGCAAAGGTGGAGAATGGCGAACGTCGTTTGGATGTGATTGAATTTGCAGCTATTGCACGCCTGCTTTCGCTTGATCCCGCAGAAATACTGAATGCAGTTATGAAGTAATTTGCTTGGATTATTATCCTGTTTTGGGATAATGACAAGGCCACCGGATAGTCAGTCTTAACATAGAGTTGAGGCTGCCGGGATGACTTCTATCTACTCAAATGACTACCAGATGGTGATTAAAGCTCTTCGGGATGCGCGGATTGCTTGTGGCCTTACTCAGCAGGAGGTTGCCAGTGCTTTCGGAAGGCCGCAGTCATTTATCGCAAAGGTAGAGAGTGGAGAGAGACGACTAGATGTCGTTGAATTTGTGCTTTTTTGTAGAACGGTAAATATTGAACCAGGCAGTATTTTGGGTAAGTTGTGAAAACCTGCCGGCCATTGGGGTACCAATTGTATGGATAGTTGCAATTCACTTAGGAAAATCTGAGAGTTATTAAGAGTTTTAGTTATTATTGATGAGTAAGTGGTAGTATGTGTATCAATCAGTATCAAAAGAATGTATACGTATAAATTAAAGTTATTATGTAATAGTTGAATGGGCTTAACTAGGGCTGTTTGCTTATATTTTTGTTTGGTGCGTATGTTTGAACTTATTTTTTAATCCAAAAGAGGTTTGTAAGCGGCATAGCTTATGCAACAATAAAATGTTCTAACAAAGTTATTATAACTTTGATCTGAAGCGATTCTTATTAATTAACAGGTCAACACGATTAAATGAAGAGAGTGGCTTTATAAATAAAAACCACTCTTTTCCCTTTATTACCTTAATAAATCTTCGAGTCTGTATTTGTACTGATCATTCTTACTTTTTGAATAGAATGTATTAAGTCCAGAGGTCTCTGTGTCGTTGTTATAGACCTGAATGTTAATATTGTCATCATTAATTATATGCAAGTGATTCGCATGATTTTTTGCTCGTGGATATACCCGCCATGATACAAAATCATTAGATATTTTATGGCTTCCATTTTCAGTTAAAAAGTACAAAGAGCCATCATTTATTTCCATAATTGTTCCACAACCAGATGTTCTGACTTTTAATAAAGTGAGAGCATCTATGTCGAAATTTAATTCTTTTTTATTGCCTGATATCTTGTTGTGGATTAATAAATGATTATCACCTTTAATCAGAAAGTCACAATCACCACTCGACCAGCCATATTTATATGTATTCTCTAAGTTTAAAGATGTTGGCTTTTCATTTAGAATTTGAGTAATGTATTTCCTATAGATTGACTTTGAAATATTATCTTGATCTTTATTGTTTTCGTCGAAGTTGTTAAATAGGTTAATTTTTAGGGCTTCATGTTGTTTGTCTGAGTTTATATCATTTTGACTAATAACGTTTTGAAATTTCTTAATTACAAATTCCTGAGAATTGATAAATAACAAATCATTCATCCAGTCAATATCAATGCAACTACTTCTTGAAATTTGTTGTTCCCTTGGGTTTTTGGGAGTGAAATAAGAACATGACGTAAATACACCTTCATTC
>NZ_PQTC01000034.1:0-26465 GCF_003850715.1 Enterobacter sp. 301B | reverse complement strand
TAAACTTCGTAATGAATTACGTGTTCACTCGTTGAGACTTGGTATTCATTTAGTGTCCGAGGACATTAAGAATCCATGTCACTTTGAGTGCCCACACAGATTGTCTGATAAATTGTTAAAGAGCAGTTGCGACGCGCTTCAGCGCTCTGTCGCGAGGTGGCGTATATTACGCTTTCCTCTTTCAGAGTCAACCCGTTATTTCAGGATTTTTCTCTTCAACCGACCGGGTAGTCTGTGAAGTGATTCACATCTGCCGTGTCGATGGAGGCGCATTATAGGGATCCCAGTTTTTAGCACAAGTATTTTTTAGATCTTTTTTTCCAACTGATGATTTTCCGTGCTTTTCGCTGAAAACCCACCCGATCCGCTTAAAAATTGACGCATTTTGCCTTGCCTCGCTCCAGGAATACGATCAAAGTCTTCTTTAATAACGCTCATCTGTATCGAGGTAGATATGTTTGCAGTATTACGTCCTTATAAAGATTTGTTCCCCCAAAAAGGCGATCGCGTGATGATCGATGCCAGCAGCGTGGTCATTGGTGATGTTCGCATGGCCGATGATGTCAGCATCTGGCCACTTGTCGCGATCCGGGGCGATGTTAACTACGTTGCAATCGGTGCACGCACCAATATTCAGGACGGCAGCGTGTTGCATGTGACTCATAAGTCATCTTATAACCCTGAGGGCAACCCGCTCATTATTGGGGAAGATGTTACCGTCGGCCATAAAGTGATGCTCCACGGCTGCACGATCGGTAACAGGGTTCTCGTTGGGATGGGATCGATTTTGCTGGATGGCGTCATTGTAGAAGATGACGTAATGATTGGCGCAGGGAGTCTTGTTCCGCAAAACAAGCGTCTTGAAAGTGGGTATCTCTATTTAGGCAGCCCGGTTAAACAGATCCGCCCCCTAAAAGAGACGGAGATCGAAGGATTGAAATACTCAGCGAACAATTACGTTAAATGGAAAAATGACTATCTGGATCAGGATAACCAGATCCAACCCTGATCGTCTTCCTGCTGATCGCGGATCAAATCGCTGGCATCCTCTTCCAGGTCCCAGCGATTTTCGCAAAAGACCGCTAACGGATCTGCCCCCCCAAAGCGCTGAAGCAACGTTTCCCCTTTAATCGCACAGGTGAGCTGCATTCCATGCACCAGCACCGGGAAACAAACCGCTTGCTTGTTTTCATCCCAGATTTCTCTGTCGGGAAAATGAATCGCCTGATTCACGCCGTCATTTCCTGTTTGAGCTTTTCAATCACCGGTTCTACAGCGGGTAACACGCCATGCCAGAGTAGCACCGCATGAGCCGCCTGCCCCACCAGCATTCCCAGACCATCAGCCACGTGTTTTGCCCCCTGTTGTTCGCACCAGGTCAGAAAGGGCGTTTTCCCTTTTTGATAAAACATGTCATAGGCGTAGATGTGGGAATGAATCAGGGATGCAGGAATCGCCGGGATCTCTCCATTAATACCGCTTGAGGTGGCATTAATCACAAGATCAAATTCGTGACGCGCGAGATCGTCAGGTGCTACCGCAGCTACGCTGCCTGTGTGTGCGAACAACGCCGCCAGCTCTTCTGCTCTGGAGAAAGTACGGTTGGTGATTGTCACCGCACAATCCAGCGAAAGAAGAGGAAGCAATACGCCGCGCGAGGCGCCACCCGCGCCGATCAGCAGGATCCGAAAGCCTGGTTTAATAAACGACAATCGCTCCAGATCGCTGAGTAAACCAATCCCATCGGTGTTATCGCCCAGAAGACGACCATCTTCAAGCCGCTTAAGAGTATTGACGGCGCCAGCGAGCGACGCACGTTCGGTCAGTTCATCCGCGCGCCCGAAAGCCTCTTCTTTAAAAGGCACCGTGACGTTCGCACCTTTACCACCCGCATCAAAAAAGCTATTCAGCGTCGGTATAAATGCATCAACAGGCGCAAGAACCCGACCATATGGGTGATCTATATGCAATTGCTCCGCAAACAGCCGATGGATCAGAGGCGACTTGCTGTGCGCGATCGGGTTACCAAAAACAGCATAGGTTTCCATCACATTATCCCTGGCGAAAACGTTCGCCGGTCAAGGCATCGCGAATTTCTGACGGGTTAAGACGACCACCGGTTTCACCCACGGCAACAGGGAAATCATTCCCGAACTGCGCCAGAACTTCTTCGGTTGTCCGACAAGGGGGAAGCCCGGTCAGGTTGGCGCTGGTTGAAACCAGAGGTTTACCAAATGCCTGGCATAACTCCACCACCAGCGGATGGTCGGTGACGCGTACCGCGAGTGAATCGAAACGCCCGGTTAACCAGCGCGGCGTTGTCGGCTGTGCAGGAAAAACAAACGTCACGGGACCAGGCCACGCAGAGAAAATGGTTTCCCGCTGTGCAGGTGTCAGCATGGAATCATCAATATAAGGCTTAAGCTGCTCGTAGTTCGCAGCGATCAAAATCAATCCTTTTTCGACAGGCCGCTGTTTTAGCGCCAGCAGACGGTTAACGGCGACTTCGCTGTCAGGATCACACCCGACCCCGAAAACGGCTTCTGTTGGATAGGCGATGACTTCTTCTTTTTTCAGGATTTCCACCGCCTGCGCGATGGAGCCTGATGGCAGGTTATTATTCACTGATTTGATCCGCCGAAACCGGCTTTCCACATTGTTTACTGGCGCAAAAGCGTTTCAAGCCTTGCGCGGTTTTCTTCTCTATAAGTAACGGATAATCGCAATGAGAGCAGACGCCCGCTACTGGTTTGAAATTGATGACGAACTGGCATTCAGGATAGCGATCGCACGAATGGAAGGTCTTGCCATAACGAGAGCGCCGCTGCACCAATTGGCCACGCTGGCACTGAGGGCAGGCAATTGCCGTTTCATCTGGCTTATCAATTTGTTCCGTATGTTCACACTCCGGGTAGCGGCTGCATCCGATAAACATCCCGAACCGCCCCTGCCGCAGCGCCAGTTCACCGCCACAGAGAGGACAAAGCTGTCCCTCCAGAATTTTGACGATATGTCCATCCGCCTGGCTTTTCAGGGGACGGACATAATCACATTCCGGATAGTGTGAACAACCGAGAAACGGACCGTGTTTCCCGGACCGAATAACAAGTTCTGCCCCGCACTGTGGGCAGGGCTCGTTTTTATGCACCGTGAAGAGTGCTGATTTGGCCATAACAACTCTTGTTGCTGCACATAGAATTAATGCAGCATACCTTCATTCACTTCAAAGAGTAATTCTTCCATTTGCTGATAGGCATTTTCACAGCCTGGAATGTTGAACAGAACCATCAGGATCACCCATTTCAGATCTTCCAGTTCAAACTCAGCAGTATCCAGCGCCAAGACGCGCTCTATCACCATCTCTCTCGTTTCGAGGTTTAGCACCTGAATCTGCTCGAGGAATAAAATGAATCCCCGGCAGCTGGCATCCAGCCTTTCACACTCTTCAGCTGTATAGATGCGCACAGACAATGGGTCAGAAGCAAGCTGCATCGGTTCGGCGAGGCCGTCCTGATAATCAGCCAACTTATCCAGCCACATCAACGCATTATATATATCTTCCCGCTCAAAACCTGCGTCGGTCAGATCCCGTGTTAATTTGTCCTGATCCACCTGCATTTCTGCTTCGTTGTGGATGTAAGTCTCAAACAAATACATCAGTACGTCGAACATGGCATGCCCTCCTTAATCGGACATAGCCGCCGGGTACAGCTGCGATCCACCCTGCTAACTCCAGTTCGAGTAGCTGTGCTACCGTTACTGGCACAGGTTGGCCGGCACGTTCAGCGACAACGTCAACAGGTGTTACCTCATCTCCTACGTTAGCCAGGAGCTTGGGAAATGGCAATGCTACTGCCTCCTGATCCGATGAAATATGTCGCTTTTGGAGATCATCCTGCAACCAATGCAGTCCATACTGCAAATTTTCAAGGATATCTTCTTTGCAGGTCACCAGCGTCGCCCCCTGTTTTATCAGCCAGTGAGGGCCTTCGCAGCCGGGGTTCCCCAACGGGCCGGGCAGCGCAAAAACTTCACGCCCCTGCTCCAGTGCGCACCTTGCGGTAACCAGCGATCCACTCCGAATCGCAGCTTCGACCACCAGCACACCCTGGCTTAACCCACTGATGATCCGGTTACGCCGTGGAAAGTTACCCGGTCTGGGCGGTGTTGAGAGTGAAAACTCAGACACTATTGTCCCCTCTGAAGCGATAAGTTGCTCAGCCAGAATGTGATGACGACGCGGATAGAGACTAAAAAGACCATTGCCAAGCACGGCGACACTTCGCCCTTTTGCAGACAACGCCGCATGATGTGCTACACCGTCGATGCCGCAAGCCAGACCACTGGTGATCGTAAAGCCACATTGGGACAGCTGTTCGCTCAGCATTTTCCCCCAACGCTCGCCATACCACGAGGGCGCACGGCTGCCCACAACCGCAAGCTGCATGCTATTAAGCACGTCAACGCGGCCTCGCACAAATAGCGCCCCGGGAAAATCAGGGATAGAACGCAACAATGGCGGGAAGCGAGGATCATCCGCCGTGAGAAGGTGGTTGTCGGCGTGTTCCAGCCATTCCAGACTACGTTCAAGCTCACTCTCACTGAACGAAAAAAACTTTACGGCATGTTTGGGCGAAAGCCCTGACGCGTTGACAGCTTCAGCATCGACGGTTGCCTGGCGAAGCAGCCTCTGCGCAATCTCCAGCATCGCATCACCGTATAACGACCCGATGTTTATAAGCCGTAACCATATCTCTGTGGACGTCATCCTTTTCCCTGCCATAAGCAGCCTCAGCAATCTTTGCGATTGGTCACTGATGCTGTCAATCGACCGGGGATTTGTCTAGAATAGAAGTAATATTCTTATCAACTCCTGAACACGACTCTGGAAATTTATGGCAGTTTTGCAAGTGTTACATATTCCTGACGAGCGCCTTCGCATCGTCGCGGAACCGGTTAAAGAAGTGAATGCAGAAATTCAGCGTATCGTCGATGATATGTTCGATACCATGTACGCTGAAGAAGGCATTGGCCTTGCCGCGACCCAGGTAGACATTCACAAACGTATTATTGTGATCGACGTTTCTGAAAATCGTGATGAGCGCCTGGTGCTGATCAACCCTGAGCTGCTGGAAAAAAGCGGCGAAACAGGTATTGAGGAAGGCTGTCTGTCTATCCCTGAACAGCGCGCTTTGGTGCCACGTGCCGAAAAAGTTAAAATCCGCGCACTGGATCGTGACGGCAATCCGTTTGAGCTGGAAGCCGACGATCTGCTGGCAATTTGCATTCAGCATGAGATGGATCACCTGGTCGGTAAACTGTTTATCGATTACCTCTCACCTCTGAAGCAACAGCGTATTCGTCAGAAAGTTGAGAAACTGGATCGTTTGCGTTCTCGCGCTTAACGCCCCCGGATACAAGGAATAACGTGTCTACATCACTACGTATAATCTTCGCGGGTACCCCTGATTTTGCAGCGCGTCATCTCGACGCGCTGTTAACGTCTGGCCATCAGATTGTTGGCGTATTTACTCAGCCGGACCGTCCGGCTGGCCGCGGTAAAAAACTGATGCCTGGCCCGGTTAAGGTACTGGCAGAAACACATGGTGTACCGGTTTTCCAGCCTGCGTCATTACGACCTGAGGAAAACCAGAAGTTAGTGGCAGACCTGAACGCGGACGTGATGGTAGTTGTGGCTTACGGCCTCATTCTGCCGAAAGCGGTACTCGATATGCCCCGCCTGGGCTGTGTGAACGTTCATGGTTCTTTGCTCCCACGCTGGCGTGGTGCAGCTCCTATTCAGCGTGCTCTGTGGGCAGGCGATGCTGAAACTGGCGTGACAATCATGAAGATGGACGTAGGTTTAGACACGGGCGACATGCTGTATAAACTGGCGTGTCCCATCACCGCAGAAGATACCAGCGCCACGCTGTATGACAAGCTGGCGGATCTCGGCCCGCAGGGGCTGATTGAGACGCTGCAACAGCTTGCTGACAATACAGCGACACCTGAAGTGCAGGATGAGGCACAGGTGACCTATGCTGAGAAACTGAGTAAAGAAGAAGCCCGGATCGACTGGTCCCTGTCAGCAGCTCAACTCGAACGCTGCATCCGCGCCTTTAACCCATGGCCGATGAGCTGGTTGATGATTGATGAGCAGCCAGTGAAAGTCTGGAAAGCTTCAGTTATTAACGGCAATGCATCGGCAGAGCGCGGTACGATTATCGACGCCAGCAAAAACGGTATCCAGGTTGCGACCGGAGAAGGGATACTGAATCTTGAATCGCTGCAACCGGCCGGTAAAAAGGCAATGAGCGCGCAGGATCTATTAAATTCTCGTCGTGAATGGTTCATCCCTGGCAATCGCCTTGCCTGAACAAATTTATTCTTAAGGCCCGGTGTTTCCGGGCATTTTTATTTTTACGGTTATGAAAAGACAAAATCTACGCACTATGGCGGCTCAGGCCGTTGAGCAGGTTATCGAGCAGGGCCAGTCACTGAGTAATGTCCTGCCTCCACTGCAACAAAAGGTTTCCGATAAAGACAAAGCCCTACTTCAGGAGCTGTGCTTTGGCGTGCTGCGCACCCTCTCTCAGCTTGAGTGGTTGATTAACAAGCTGATGTCACGCCCGATGAGCGGCAAGCAGCGTACCGTGCATTATTTGATCATGGTCGGTTTCTACCAGCTTCTTCATACCCGCATTCCACCTCATGCTGCGCTGGCCGAGACAGTGGAGGGTGCCGTTGCGATTAAACGTCCTCAGCTAAAAGGATTGATCAACGGCGTGCTGCGTCAGTTCCAGCGTCAGCAGGACGAACTGTTGGCAGAATTTGCGCAAAGCGAAGCGCGCTTCCTTCACCCTGAATGGCTGCTGAATCGCCTTAAAAAAGCCTACCCACAGCAATGGCAAGACATTGTGGATGCCAATAATCAACGTCCGCCGATGTGGTTACGCGTCAATCGTAACCATCATACACGCGACGCATGGCTGGCCCTGCTGGAAGAGGCCGGAATGAGCGGCTTCACACACGCTGCTTATCCTGATGCGGTTCGTTTAGCCTCCCCTGCACCGGTACATGCATTACCCGGTTTTGAAGAGGGCTGGGTAACGGTACAGGACGCATCTGCTCAGGGCTGCATGACCTGGCTTGAGCCGAAAGACGGGGAGCAGATCCTCGATCTCTGTGCAGCGCCAGGGGGGAAAACAACGCACATCCTGGAAGTGGCGCCGCAGGCCAGCGTGATGGCCGTGGATGTTGATGAGCAGCGCCTTTCACGCGTCTATGACAACCTTAAGCGTCTGGGTATGAAAGCACAGGTTAAGCAAGGCGATGGACGCAAACCCGCTGACTGGTGTGGTGATACCCGGTTCGATCGCATTTTGCTGGACGCCCCCTGCTCAGCAACCGGCGTGATTCGTCGTCATCCCGATATCAAATGGCTGCGTCGCGATCGTGATATCAAGGAGCTTGCCCAGTTGCAATCCGAAATTCTGGATGCCATCTGGCCGCATCTCAAACCCGGCGGAACCCTGGTGTATGCAACCTGCTCTGTTCTCACGGAAGAGAACAGTCAGCAAATTGCGGCTTTCCTGAAACGCACCCCGGACGCTACGCTGCACGATACGGGAACGCCTGAGCACCCGGGTCTGCAAAACCTGCCGGGCGCAGAAGAGGGTGATGGCTTCTTTTACGCTAAGCTAATCAAAGAGTGATGTTGAGAACAGGTCACGAAAGATGAAAATTATCATTCTGGGCGCAGGGCAAGTTGGCGGAACGCTGGCGGAAAATCTCGTGGGTGAAAACAACGATATCACCATTGTGGATACCAATGGCGATCGCCTGCGCGTTTTGCAGGACAAGTTCGACCTCCGCGTTGTTCAGGGGCACGGCTCTCATCCACGTGTGCTTCGGGAAGCGGGCGCGGACGATGCCGACATGCTGGTTGCAGTAACCAGTTCTGATGAAACCAACATGGTTGCATGTCAGGTGGCCTACTCGCTTTTCAACACCCCAAACCGCATCGCCCGCATTCGTTCTCCGGACTATGTCCGGGATGCGGAGAAGCTGTTTAATTCCGAAGCGGTACCCATCGACCATCTTATTGCGCCTGAACAGCTGGTTATCGACAGTATTTATCGTCTGATTGAGTACCCGGGCGCGTTGCAGGTTGTGAACTTTGCTGAAGGGAAAGTAAGCCTGGCGGTCGTGAAGGCTTATTACGGGGGCCCGCTGATTGGTAATGCCCTGTCGACAATGCGCGAGCATATGCCACATATCGATACGCGTGTTGCGGCGATTTTCCGTCACGACAGACCTATTCGTCCGCAAGGTTCCACCATTGTAGAAGCCGGGGATGAAGTCTTCTTTATTGCGGCTTCTCAGCATATCCGTGCGGTGATGAGTGAACTACAGCGTCTCGAAAAACCGTATAAACGTATTATGCTGGTTGGCGGCGGTAATATTGGCGCAGGTCTGGCGAGACGGCTGGAAAAAGACTACAGCGTGAAGCTGATCGAACGGGATCAACAACGCGCGTCAGAGCTGGCTGAAAAACTTCAGAATACCATCGTGTTTTATGGCGATGCTTCGGATCAGGAATTGCTGGCCGAAGAGCATATCGATCAGGTTGATCTTTTTATTGCCGTCACCAACGACGACGAAGCGAATATTATGTCCGCCATGCTCGCTAAACGTATGGGGGCGAAAAAAGTTATGGTGCTTATCCAGCGTAAGGCTTATGTCGATCTGGTACAGGGTAGCGTAATTGATATTGCTATTTCACCCCAGCAAGCCACCATCTCTGCCCTGCTAAGCCATGTGCGTAAAGCGGATATTGTCGGCGTGTCATCTCTTCGTCGTGGTGTTGCTGAAGCCATTGAAGCCGTCGCTCACGGGGATGAAACGACGTCACGCGTTGTTGGTCGCGCAATCGATGAAATTAAACTTCCACCAGGCACCATTATCGGCGCAGTAGTGCGAGGTAATGATGTGATGATCGCCAATGATAATTTACGTATTGAGCAGGGTGACCACGTTATTATGTTCCTGACCGATAAAAAATTTATTACCGACGTCGAGCGTTTATTCCAGCCAAGCCCGTTCTTCCTGTAATGATTTGGGTGCTCAGACGAGGGCATCCAAATATTAACCTTCTAATTTTCATGCCTTTTATTTTTCATAACGATTATTTATCCCCAATGGCAATTAGCTAATCATTTGTTAAACTTATAGGCGTCAGCTGGCACAAGGAGAACATAATGAGTTTTATTAAAGAATTTCGCGAATTTGCGATGCGCGGGAATGTGGTGGATTTGGCTGTGGGTGTCATTATTGGTGCGGCGTTCGGTAAGATCGTTTCATCATTAGTCGCCGACATTATTATGCCGCCGTTAGGACTGTTGATTGGAGGCATTGATTTCAAACAATTCGCCTTCACCCTTCGGGAAGCTCAGGGCGATATCCCTGCGGTTGTAATGCACTACGGCGTATTCATTCAGAACGTATTTGATTTCGTGATCGTGGCATTTGCCATTTTCATGGCGATCAAACTTATCAACAGACTTAACCGTAAAAAAGAAGAACCGGCTGCTGCCCCGCCAGCACCAACTAAAGAAGAAGTCTTACTGACTGAAATTCGCGATCTGTTAAAAGAGCAGAATAACCGCGTTTAATCAGGCGAGAGAAACAGAAAGGCCAGTGGTAAAAAAGCGATTAGCTTGCTTGCCACTGGCCTCCCAGTTACCACGTTGTGCATGTTTACCTTTACGTAAATAACTCCCTTTTCCCTTCTTGTTCTTCTCAACACGCTGTCTAAAAAGCGGGTCGTGAAGCAATGCCTCAATGGCGTTATCCTTAATTTGTCCCTTAGTATGCTGATAGCGGCTCATCATTTCTCCTGAGCATAGTTAATATCGGCGGGAGTCTAGTCCGTGGCTGATAAAAAATCAACAACCCTGAGTTTCACTACTGGCGCCCTGTTCAAGGGCTTCCAGTATTGAGCAATAAACACTGCTGTGAGCAGTACCGCAGCACGCGTCATTCAGCCTTTGTAGAGATCGTTGCATGGCCTGCAGCTCCTGAATTCGTCCTTCAACTTCATCCAGCCGGGCCTGAACGATGCTTTTAGATTCCTGACACGTATGATGTTCAGGATCGATACGGATCGACAGCAGTTCACGGATTGACTCCAGCGTGAAGCCGAGTTGCCGGGCATAGCGGATAAAACGAAGGCGTTGCAGGTCGTTATCCGTATAAAGGCGAAATCCACCTTCTGTTCTGACCTCATGATCGATCATCTGCTGCTTTTCGTAGTAGCGGATAGTATCCGGCGTTACGTTAGCAAGCTTCGCAAGTTCACCTATGCGGTACATGGCTACTCCTCGTTTATTTTTTGCATTAACCTTTCACTGTACTCACCATGCAAAAAGTCAGTATTCATTCCCGTCTGGCGCAGTTTTATTTCGATGAGCGCTAATCGACGGCTGATTTCGGAGTACCGCGGGTCATTCTTATGAATGCCTTTAAGCAGATCGGCAAGCTCGACGGCTTCATTGCGTTGCTGAAGTTCAGGGGGTAAACAACCTGCATTTTTCAGTAAGCGATAACCGGCTCGTAATTCAGGGGGAATGTGTGAATCATCGTCCAGCACCAGTGGCTCACCGCTACCGGGGAGATTTTCAAACTCGCCTTTGTTTTGGGCATCGCTAATATGGCGTTCAGCCCACTGATCGAGCAACCACATAATGAACTCCAGGGGATGAGCAGAAAAGATACAGACATTGTAGATAAGTGGAGATTCTGCGGATATAAAAAAACCCGCCGAGGCGGGTTTTTTTACGTTACTACAGATTACTCTGCAGCAGCTTCTGCTTTCTCTGAACGATCAACCAGCTCGATGTATGCCATCGGCGCGTTGTCGCCTGCACGGAAGCCACACTTCAGAATGCGAGTGTAACCACCGGCACGGCTCGCGAAACGCGGGCCCAGTTCGTTAAACAGTTTTGCCACGATCTCGTTATCACGAGTACGGGCGAATGCCAGACGACGATTAGCAACGCTGTCAGTCTTGGCAAGAGTAATCAGCGGCTCAACTACGCGACGCAGCTCTTTCGCTTTAGGCAGGGTCGTCTTGATGATTTCATGACGAACCAGTGAACCTGCCATGTTGCGGAACATAGCCTGGCGATGGCTGCTGTTGCGGTTCAGTTGACGACCACTCTTACGATGGCGCATGACCTTATCCTTCTCAGTAAAACCTTAACCTGTGATCCGGTTACTCGTCAGCAATGCTTGCTGGTGGCCAGTTTTCCAGGCGCATGCCCAGAGACAGACCACGTGAAGCCAGCACGTCTTTAATCTCGGTAAGAGATTTTTTACCCAGGTTCGGCGTTTTCAGCAACTCAACCTCGGTACGCTGTACCAGATCACCGATATAGTGGATAGCTTCTGCCTTGAGGCAGTTAGCAGAGCGGACAGTCAATTCCAGATCGTCAACAGGGCGCAGCAGGATCGGATCGAATTCTGGTTTCTCTTCTTTCACTTCCGGCTGACGTACATCACGTAAGTCAACGAAAGCTTCCAGTTGTTCTGCCAGGATGGTTGCCGCACGACGAATCGCCTCTTCAGGATCGATTGTGCCATTGGTTTCCATTTCGATGACCAGCTTGTCCAGGTCGGTACGCTGTTCTACACGCGCTGCTTCAACATTGTAGGCAATACGCTCTACAGGGCTGTAGCATGCGTCGACCAGCAGACGGCCGATTGGGCGCTCATCTTCTTCCGAATGAATTCGGGCAGAAGCCGGCACATAACCACGACCGCGCTGAACTTTGATACGCATGCTAATAGCTGCGTTCTCATCGGTCAGGTGGCAGATCACGTGCTGCGGCTTGACGATTTCAACATCACCGTCGTGGGTGATGTCGGCTGCAGTCACAGGGCCAATGCCAGATTTATTCAGAGTAAGAATAACTTCATCTTTACCCTGAACTCTCACCGCCAGCCCTTTCAGGTTGAGCAGGATTTCAAGGATATCTTCCTGAACGCCTTCTTTGGTGCTGTACTCATGAAGTACACCATCAATCTCAACCTCGGTCACCGCGCAACCCGGCATCGATGAGAGCAGAATACGGCGCAGTGCGTTACCCAGAGTATGGCCAAAGCCACGCTCTAAAGGCTCAAGGGTCACCTTGGCGTGCGTCGAACTCACTTGCTCGATATCTACCAGGCGCGGTTTTAGAAACTCTGTCACAGAACCCTGCATTGTGTCCTCTCTTTGGTACTAAGCTTTACTTGGAGTAAAGCTCGACGATCAGGTGTTCGTTAATGTCCGCAGACAGATCAGAACGCTCAGGCTGACGCTTGAACGTACCTTCCATCTTGCCAGCATCAACTTCCAGCCAGGTTGGCTTTTCACGCTGCTCAGCCAGCTCCAGAGCGGCTTTCACGCGAGATTGCTTTTTCGCTTTCTCACGAATGCTAACAACGTCATTCGCTTTAACCTGATAAGAAGCGATGTTAACAACACGACCGTTTACCATGATTGCTTTATGGCTAACCAACTGGCGTGATTCAGCACGAGTCGCGCCGAAGCCCATACGGTATACAACGTTGTCCAGACGACCTTCCAGCAGAGCCAGCAGGTTTTCACCTGTGTTGCCTTTCAGACGTGCTGCTTCTTTATAGTAGTTACGGAACTGACGCTCCAGCACACCGTAGATACGGCGAACTTTTTGCTTTTCACGCAACTGCACACCATAGTCAGACAGACGCGGTTTACGCGCACCGTGCTGGCCAGGAGCTTGTTCAATTTTACACTTGGTATCGATCGCGCGAACGCCAGACTTAAGGAATAAGTCGGTGCCCTCACGACGGCTCAGCTTGAGCTTAGGACCCAAATATCTTGCCATTTTCTATCTCCAACTAACCTAAAAAACGAGCGTTATACGCGACGTTTTTTCGGCGGACGACAACCGTTATGAGGGATCGGAGTCACATCAGTAATATTCGTGATGCGGAAACCAGCGGCGTTCAGAGCGCGAACAGTAGATTCACGACCCGGACCCGGACCTTTAACCATAACTTCCAGATTCTTGATGCCGTATTCTTTTACGGCTTCAGCGCAACGCTCTGCTGCAACCTGAGCTGCGAACGGAGTGGATTTGCGAGAACCACGGAAACCGGAACCACCGGCTGTTGCCCAACCCAATGCGTTACCCTGACGATCAGTAATAGTAACGATGGTGTTGTTGAAAGAAGCATGGATATGAGCCACGCCGTCAGAGACTTGTTTTCTTACACGTTTACGTGCACGAACTGGTGCCTTTGCCATTATTCAATCACCCCGATTATTTCTTGATCGGTTTGCGCGGACCCTTACGGGTACGTGCGTTGGTCTTAGTACGCTGACCGCGCACTGGCAGACCACGACGATGACGCAAACCGCGATAGCAACCAAGATCCATCAGGCGCTTGATGCTCATGCTGATTTCACGGCGCAGATCACCTTCAACGACAAATTTGGCAACTTCGTCACGCAGCGTGTCGATTTGTTCTTCAGACAGCTCACTGATCTTAACATCTTCAGCGATACCCGCTGCAGCCAGAATGGCTTTGGAACGGGTCTTGCCGACGCCGTAGATCGAAGTTAATGCGATCACAGCATGTTTCTGATCAGGAATGTTAATGCCTGCTATACGGGCCACTATGCACTCCTACTATTTAATATGTACGCACCATGCTGAAAAGCCCGTTTTCAGGATACTCAAATGGAAACGTACAGACATACAAAAGATTGGCTGGCTAATCTAGCCAGCTCAACCCAACTTTGCAAGAAAAATATGCGAAATAATCAGCCTTGGCGCTGTTTATGCTTCGGCTCGGCACTGCAAATCACACGGATGACACCATCACGCTTAACGATTTTGCAGTTACGGCATAATTTCTTGACGGAAGCACGAACTTTCATTTTTACTCTCCGTAACTTCTCAGACGACCATTTAGCGGCCGTAGCCTTTCAGGTTCGCCTTCTTCAATGCAGACTCATACTGACTGGACATCATCAGAGTTTGCACTTGAGCCATAAAGTCCATAATCACGACAACAACGATAAGCAGTGAGGTCCCACCGAAGTAGAACGGTACTTTCATTGCATCACGCATGAACTCCGGGATCAGGCAGATAAAAGTAATATAAAGCGCACCAACCAAAGTCAGGCGAGTCATTACTTTATCGATATACTTCGCCGTTTGCTCTCCCGGACGAATTCCTGGTACAAATGCACCGGACTTCTTCAGGTTATCTGCTGTTTCACGCGGGTTGAAGACCAACGCCGTGTAGAAGAAACAGAAGAAGATGATCGCAGACGCATAGAGTAACACATAAAGTGGTTGCCCAGGCTGCAAATACAGCGAAATTGTTGTCAGCCAGTTCCAACCAGTACCGCCCCCGAACCATGACGCGATGGTTGCCGGGAACAGAATAATACTGGAAGCGAAGATAGCCGGGATAACCCCCGCCATATTCACTTTCAGCGGTAAATGTGTGCTCTGTGCAGCATAGACACGACGACCCTGCTGACGTTTAGCGTAGTTCACCACAATGCGGCGTTGACCACGTTCAACGAAGACAACAAAGAACGTCACTGCAAATACTAATACTGCAACCAACAGCAACAGGAGGAAGTGCAGGTCGCCTTGACGCGCTTGCTCGATAGTATGGGCGATGGCCGGCGGGAGACCCGCAACGATACCGGCGAAGATAATGATTGAGATACCGTTACCGATACCTCGTTCAGTAATCTGTTCGCCGAGCCACATCAGGAACATGGTCCCTGTGACCAGACTTACAACAGCGGTGAAATAGAATGCAAAGCCTGGGTTTAATACCAGGCCCTGCATACCAGGCATATTCGGAAGACCGGTAGCAATACCGATCGACTGGAATATTGCCAGCACCAGAGTGCCGTAACGGGTGTACTGGCTAATCTTACGACGTCCAGACTCCCCTTCTTTCTTCAACTCTGCCAGGGCCGGATGAACGACCGTCAGCAGCTGGATAATAATCGATGCCGAAATGTACGGCATAATACCCAGTGCGAAAATAGAAGCACGGCTGAGAGCACCACCAGAGAACATGTTGAACATTTCAATGATGGTGCCTCGCTGTTGCTCAAGCAGTTTGGCAAGTACAGCGGCATCAATACCAGGGATCGGAATAAAAGAGCCAATACGGAACACAATCAGCGCGCCGATTACAAACAGCAGTCTGCGTTTCAGCTCGCCAAATCCACCTTTGGCACTTTGAAAATCTAATCCCGGTTGCTTAGCCATCTGCTACTTATTCCTCAATTTTACCGCCAGCAGCTTCGATAGCAGCACGAGCACCTTTAGTAACACGCAGGCCACGAACAGTTACCGGAGTAGAAACTTCACCAGACAGGATCACTTTCGCGAACTCGATCTGGATGCCGATAATGTTAGCCGCTTTCAGCGTATTCAGGTCTACAACGCCGCCTTCAACTTTCGCCAGGTCAGACAGACGGATTTCCGCTGTAATCGCTGCTTTGCGAGAGGTGAAGCCGAACTTCGGCAGACGACGGTACAGTGGCATCTGGCCACCCTCGAAACCGCGACGTACGCCACCGCCAGAACGAGAGTTCTGACCTTTGTGACCACGACCACCGGTTTTGCCGAGGCCAGAACCGATACCACGACCCAGGCGTTTACCCGCCTTTTTAGAGCCTTCGGCCGGAGACAGAGTATTTAAACGCATCTCTTACTCCTCAACTTTAACCATGAAGTAAACCGCGTTGACCATACCACGAACAGCAGGAGTATCCTCGCGCTCAACGGTATGACCAATACGACGCAGACCCAGGCCAAGCAGCGTTGCCTTGTGTTTCGGCAGACGACCGATTGCACTGCGGGTTTGAGTGATTTTAATAGTCTTTGCCATGGTCAATTACCCCAGAATTTCTTCAACGGATTTACCACGCTTGGCAGCGACCATTTCTGGAGAATTCATATTTTCCAGGCCATCAATAGTTGCACGAACCACGTTGATCGGGTTGGTGGAACCATATGCTTTAGCCAGAACGTTATGAACTCCAGCAACTTCCAGAACGGCGCGCATTGCACCACCGGCGATGATACCGGTACCTTCGGAAGCTGGCTGCATGAATACACGAGAACCCGTGTGAACACCTTTAACTGGGTGTTGCAGGGTACCGTTGTTCAGCGCGACGTTAATCATATTGCGACGGGCTTTTTCCATCGCTTTCTGGATCGCTGCTGGAACTTCACGCGCTTTACCGTAACCAAAACCAACGCGACCGTTACCATCACCCACTACAGTCAGAGCTGTGAAGGAGAAAATACGACCACCTTTAACGGTTTTAGATACGCGGTTTACCGCGATCAGCTTTTCCTGCAGTTCGCCAGCCTGTTTTTCGATGTGAGCCATCTTACACCTCTACCTTAGAACTGAAGGCCAGCTTCACGGGCAGCATCTGCCAGTGCCTGGACACGACCATGATATTGGAACCCGGAACGGTCAAAGGAAACATTGCTGATGCCTTTTTCCAGAGCGCGTTCTGCAACAGCTTTACCTACAGCTGCAGCGGCGTCTTTGTTACCGGTATACTTCAATTGTTCTGAGATAGCTTTTTCTACAGTAGAAGCAGCTACCAGAACTTCAGAACCGTTCGGTGCAATTACCTGTGCGTAAATATGACGCGGGGTACGATGTACCACCAGGCGAGTTGCACCCAGCTCTTTGAGCTTGCGGCGTGCGCGGGTCGCACGACGGATACGAGCAGATTTCTTATCCATAGTGTTACCTTACTTCTTCTTAGCCTCTTTGGTACGCACGACTTCGTCGGCGTAACGAACACCCTTGCCTTTATAAGGCTCAGGACGACGGTAGGCGCGCAGATCTGCTGCAACCTGACCGATCAGCTGTTTATCAGCGCCTTTCAGCACGATTTCAGTCTGAGTCGGGCATTCTGCAGTGATTCCGGCCGGCAGCGGATGCTCAACAGGGTGTGAGAAGCCCAGAGACAGGCCTACTGCATTCCCTTTGATAGCTGCACGATAACCTACACCAACCAGCTGAAGCTTTTTAGTGAAGCCTTCGGTAACACCAACAACCATTGAGTTCAGCAGGGCACGCGCGGTACCAGCCTGAGCCCATCCATCCACGAAACCATCACGTGGACCGAAGGTCAGAGCGTTATCTGCATGTTTAACTTCAACAGCTTTGTTGAGGGTACGAGTCAGCTCGCCGTTTTTACCTTTGATCGTAATAACCTGACCGTCGATTTTGACATCAACGCCGGCAGGAATAACGACCGGTGCTTTAGCAACACGAGACATTCTTTCCTCCGATTAGGCTACGTAGCAGATAATTTCGCCACCAAGACCAGCCTGGCGCGCTGCACGATCAGTCATAACACCTTTAGAGGTAGAAACAACTGCGATACCAAGACCAGCCATTACTTTTGGCAGCTCATCTTTTTTCTTATAGATGCGCAGGCCTGGGCGGCTGACACGCTGAATGCTTTCTACAACAGCTTTACCCTGGAAATACTTGAGAGTAAGTTCCAGTTCCGGCTTGGTGTCGCCTTCAACTTTAAAATCTTCGATAAAACCTTCTTCCTTCAGCACGTTGGCAATTGCCACTTTCAGCTTGGCGGAAGGCATGGTGACCGCAACTTTGTTCGCGGCCTGACCGTTACGGATACGGGTCAGCATATCCGCGATCGGATCTTGCATGCTCATCTGTCTTTACTCCCGTGATTCAATTGGTAATTACCAGCTAGCCTTTTTCAAGCCTGGTACTTCACCGCGCATGGCGGCTTCACGCAGTTTGATACGGCTCAACCCAAACTTGCCCACATAACCATGTGGACGACCTGTTTGACGACAGCGGTTACGCTGACGAGACGGGCTGGAATCACGCGGCAGAGACTGCAGCTTGAGAACCGCATTCCAACGATCTTCGTCGGAAGCGTTCACATCAGAAATGATCGCTTTCAGTTCAGCGCGTTTAGCGAAGAATTTATCAGCTAAAGCTACGCGCTTTACTTCGCGTGCTTTCATTGATTGCTTAGCCATTCAGTAACCCTACCTTACTTGCGGAACGGGAAGTCAAAGGCAGCCAGCAGAGCACGGCCTTCTTCATCAGATTTCGCAGTAGTGGTAATGGTAATATCCAAACCACGCACGCGGTCGACTTTATCGTAGTCGATTTCTGGGAAGATGATCTGCTCACGGACACCCATGCTGTAGTTACCACGACCGTCGAAAGACTTAGCGGACAAGCCACGGAAGTCACGGATACGTGGAACAGCAATAGTGATCAGGCGCTCAAGGAACTCCCACATGCGTTCGCCACGCAGAGTTACTTTACAGCCGATCGGATAGCCCTGACGGATTTTGAAGCCTGCAACAGATTTGCGTGCTTTGGTGATCAGCGGTTTTTGACCGGAGATTGCTGTCAGGTCAGCTGCTGCGTTATCCAGCAGTTTCTTGTCAGCGATCGCTTCACCAACACCCATGTTCAGGGTGATCTTCTCGACCCGAGGGACTTGCATGACAGAATTGTAGCTAAACTCAGTCATGAGTTTGTTAACTACTTCGTCTTTGTAGTAATCATGCAGTTTCGCCATCGTACTACTCCAAATTACTTGATAGTTTCGCTGTTAGACTTGAAGAAACGGACTTTTTTGCCGTCTTCGAATCTAAAGCCTACACGGTCAGCCTTACCGGTAGCCGCATTGAAGATTGCAACGTTAGAAACCTGAATAGCAGCTTCTTTTTCAACGATGCCGCCTGGTTGGTTCAGGGCCGGAACCGGCTTCTGATGTTTCTTAACCAGGTTGATACCTTCAACGACGAGTTTGCCGGAAGACAGAACATTTTTTACTTTACCGCGTTTACCTTTATCTTTACCGGTTAACACGATAACTTCGTCATCACGACGGATTTTCGCTGCCATGATTCGCTCCTTAGAGTACTTCTGGTGCCAGAGAGATAATTTTCATGAACTTCTCAGTACGAAGTTCACGAGTTACCGGCCCAAAGATACGCGTGCCGATAGGCTGCTCGCTGTTATTGTTTAAAATAACGCATGCATTACCATCGAAGCGAATGACAGAACCGTCAGGGCGACGAACACCCTTCTTGGTGCGCACCACTACCGCCTTCAGCACATCACCTTTTTTGACCTTACCACGTGGAATTGCTTCCTTGATGGTGATCTTGATGATGTCGCCTACGCCTGCGTAGCGACGGTGCGAGCCACCCAGAACCTTGATACACATTACGCGACGTGCACCGGAGTTGTCGGCGACGTTCAGCATAGTCTGTTCTTGGATCATTTTAGTGCTCCGCTAATGTCAACTACTACCTGAGACTCTAAAATCAGAGCCGTTAAAAAGCCCCATATCGAGGGCGCGGCATTATAACACCGCTTCTGCAATATGGGTAGAAAAAATAAACGGCTCATTGCTGAGCCGTTTATTCGTATTGAGAATGCGTACTCTATTACAGAACCGCTTTCTCTACAACGCGAACCAGCGTCCAGGACTTAGTCTTGGACAGTGGACGGCATTCACGGATTTCAACCTTGTCGCCGATACCACATTCGTTGTTCTCGTCATGTACGTGCAGTTTGGTCGTACGCTTGATGAATTTACCGTAGATCGGGTGTTTCACAAAACGTTCGATAGCTACAACAATGGATTTCTCCATTTTATCGCTAACAACACGACCTTGCAGAGTACGGATTTTATCGGTCATTACGCACCCGCCTTCTGAGTCAGTAAAGTCTTAACGCGCGCAACATTGCGACGCACTTGCTTCAGCAGGTGAGTCTGTTGCAGCTGGCCACTTGCAGCCTGCATACGCAGGTTGAACTGCTCACGCAGCAGGTTCAGCAGCTCAGCGTTCAGCTCTTCAACGCTTTTTTCACGCAGCTCTTTTGCTTTCATTACATCACCGTCTTAGTTACAAAGGTGGTTTTGATAGGCAGTTTCGCTGCTGCCAGGCCGAAGGCTTCACGGGCCAGCTCTTCCGGAACACCGTCCATTTCATAAAGGACTTTGCCCGGTTGGATCAAGGCAACCCAGTACTCCACGTTACCTTTACCTTTACCCATACGAACTTCCAGTGGCTTCTCGGTGATCGGTTTGTCCGGGAATACACGGATCCAGATCTTACCTTGACGCTTAACTGCACGGGTCATTGCACGACGTGCTGCTTCGATCTGACGTGCAGTCAGACGACCACGGCCAACAGCTTTCAGACCGAAAGTGCCGAAGCTAACATCCGTACCCTGCGCCAGACCACGGTTGCGGCCTTTGTGCACTTTACGGAATTTTGTACGCTTTGGTTGTAACATCAGCGACGCTCCTTATTTACGGCCTTTACGCTGCTGCTTTTTAGGTTGAGCAGCCGGTTTTTCCGGTTGTTCAACAGCAGCCATACCACCCAGGATCTCACCTTTGAAGATCCATACCTTAACGCCGATTACACCGTAAGTGGTGTGCGCTTCAGAGGTATTGTAGTCGATGTCAGCACGCAGAGTGTGCAGCGGTACGCGACCTTCGCGGTACCATTCGGTACGTGCGATTTCCGCGCCGCCCAGACGGCCGCTAACTTCAACTTTGATACCCTTAGCGCCCAGACGCATTGCGTTCTGTACAGCACGCTTCATAGCACGACGGAACATAACACGACGTTCCAGCTGAGAAGTGATGCTGTCAGCAACCAATTTAGCGTCCAGTTCAGGCTTACGAACTTCAGCGATATTGATCTGTGCAGGAACGCCAGCGATATCCGCTACGACCTTGCGCAGTTTTTCTACGTCTTCGCCTTTCTTACCGATAACGATGCCAGGGCGAGCAGTGTGAATAGTCACACGGATGCTCTTAGCTGGACGCTCGATAACGATACGAGATACAGACGCTTTAGCCAGTTCCTTAGTCAGGTACTGACGTACTTTAAAATCGCTGTCCAGGTTGTCAGCGAATTCTTTGGTGTTCGCAAACCAGGTAGAGTTCCATGGTTTTACAATACCCAGGCGAATACCATTAGGATGTACTTTCTGACCCATTGCTAGTCTCCAGAGTCTCAGCGATCGGACACAACCACAGTAATGTGGCTGGTGCGCTTCAGGATGCGATCTGCACGACCTTTCGCACGCGGCATAATGCGCTTCATGCTTGGGCCTTCATCTACGAAAATTTTCGCGACTTTCAGATCGTCGATGTCAGCGCCATCGTTGTGTTCAGCGTTAGCAATGGCAGATTCCAGTACTTTCTTGACCAATACCGCAGCTTTCTTGTTGGTATAGGTCAGGATGTCCAGGGCCTGCGACACTTTCTTACCGCGAATCAGGTCAGCAACAAGGCGAACCTTCTGTGCAGAAGAACGAGCATGGCGATGTTGAGCTAAAGTTTCCATCTCTTCCTCCTACCTTATTTCTTCTTCGCTTTTTTATCAGCAGCGTGGCCGCGATAAGTACGAGTCGGTGCGAATTCACCCAGTTTGTGACCAACCATTTCGTCGGTAACAAAGACTGGAACGTGCTGACGACCATTATGGACAGCGATGGTCAAACCGATCATGTTAGGAAAGATCGTTGAACGACGGGACCAAGTGCGCAGGGGCTTCTTGTCTCCGCTTTCCACCGCTTTCTCTACCTTCTTCAGCAAGTGCAGGTCAATAAAAGGACCTTTCTTGAGAGAACGTGGCATGGCTTATCCTCTAAAATTATTTGCTACGGCGACGTACGATAAATTTATCAGTACGCTTGTTGCTGCGGGTCTTCTTACCTTTGGTCTGAACGCCCCACGGAGTTACCGGGTGCTTACCAAAGTTACGACCTTCACCACCACCATGTGGGTGATCGACTGGGTTCATCGCAGTACCGCGAACGGTAGGACGAACACCACGCCAGCGTGCAGCACCAGCTTTACCCAGAACGCGCAGCATATGCTCAGCATTGCCAACTTCGCCCAGAGTAGCGCGGCAGTCTGCTTCGACTTTACGCATTTCACCAGAACGCAGACGCAGGGTGACATAAGCACCGTCACGCGCAACGATTTGAACGTAAGTACCCGCGGAACGCGCCAGCTGACCGCCTTTACCTGGTTTCATTTCTACGTTATGAACGGTAGAACCAACCGGGATATTGCGCATCGGCAGGGTGTTGCCTGCTTTGATTGCAGCATCAACGCCAGACTGAATCTGGTCGCCAGCTTTCAGGCCTTTAGGGGCCAGGATGTAACGGCGTTCGCCATCTTTGTACAGAACCAGCGCGATGTTCGCGGAACGGTTCGGATCGTACTCAAGACGCTCAACAACTGCTGGGATACCGTCTTTGTTGCGTTTGAAGTCAACAATACGATAAGCCTGCTTGTGGCCACCACCGATGTGACGAGTGGTGATACGGCCATTGTTGTTACGACCACCGGATTTGCTGTTTTTTTCCAGCAACGGAGCAAAAGGTTTGCCCTTGTGCAGCTCAGGGTTAACCACTTTAACTACGTGGCGACGACCCGGAGATGTCGGTTTACATTTAACAACTGCCATTGTATTACTCCTCCGACTTACTCAGCGCCGCCAACGAAGTCCAGGTTCTGGCCTTCTTTCAGGGTGACGTAAGCTTTTTTCCAGTCGCTACGACGACCGATACGCTGTCCGTGACGTTTAACTTTCCCTTTAACTACCAGGGTGTTAACGACTTCGACTTCGACTTCAAACAGTTTCTGCACAGCAGCTTTGATCTCTGCTTTGGTCGCGTCTTTAGCAACTTTGAGAACGATGGTGTTTGTTTTTTCCATCGCAGTAGACGCTTTTTCAGAAACGTGCGGTGCGCGCAGCACCTTCAGCAGACGTTCTTCACGAATCATGCCAGCATCTCCTCAACTTGCTTAACAGCATCAGCAGTCATTACGACTTTGTCGAAGGCGATCAGGCTAACCGGGTCGATACCAGTCGCGTCGCGTACGTCAACCTTATGCAGGTTACGCGCGGCCAGGAACAGGTTCTCGTCCAGCTCACCGGTGATGATCAGCACATCTTCCAGAGCCATGTCTTTCAGTTTCTGTGCCAGCAGCTTAGTTTTAGGCGCTTCAACAGAGAACTTCTCGACAACGATCAGACGATCCTGACGTACCAGTTCGGACAGGATGCTTTTCAGCGCGCCGCGGTACATCTTTTTGTTAACTTTTTGACTGTGGTCCTGTGGACGCGCAGCGAAGGTCACGCCACCTGAACGCCAGATCGGGCTCTTGATAGAACCTGAACGCGCACGGCCGGTACCTTTCTGGCGCCA
Source organism: Enterobacter sp. 301B (assembly GCF_003850715.1). Taxonomy (NCBI): domain Bacteria; kingdom Pseudomonadati; phylum Pseudomonadota; class Gammaproteobacteria; order Enterobacterales; family Enterobacteriaceae; genus Enterobacter; species Enterobacter sp. 301B. The sequence goes on along the minus strand of NZ_PQTC01000034.1, from coordinate 3,122 downwards.
TGGCTTTTTGCCTGAACCAGTTACTTCAGCACGAGTCTTCTGAGCACGAGTACCCTGACGAGCACCAGCTGCATAAGCAACAACAACCTGGTGAACCAGCGCTTCGTTGAAATCACGACCGAAGGTAGTTTCGGAAACAGTCAGCGCGCTCTGCGCGTCTTTCAATACTAATTCCATTGCTATCCCCTTACGCCTTCACAGCTGGTTTAACGATCAGGTCGCTACCGGTTGCACCCGGGACCGCACCTTTAACCAGCAGCAGGTTGCGCTCAGCGTCAACACGTACTACGTCCAGGCTCTGAACGGTTACACGTTCGTTGCCCAGCTGACCTGCCATTTTCTTGCCTTTGAACACTTTGCCCGGAGTCTGGTTCTGACCGATAGAACCCGGAACGCGGTGAGACAAGGAGTTACCGTGAGTAGCGTCCTGGGTACGGAAGTTCCAGCGCTTAACGGTACCAGCAAAACCTTTACCTTTAGAGGTACCGGTTACGTCAACTTTTTTAACGTCAGCAAACAGCTCAACGCTAATGTCCTGACCTACGGTGAACTCTTCGCCTTCAGCAAGACGGAATTCCCACAGACCACGGCCAGCTTCTACGCCAGCTTTAGCGAAGTGACCCGCTTCTGGTTTGGTTACACGGTTAGCTTTTTTAGCACCAGTGGTCACCTGAACAGCGCGGTAGCCATCGTTAGCCAGATCTTTAACCTGGGTAACGCGGTTTGCTTCAACTTCGATTACGGTTACTGGGATTGAAACGCCATCTTCAGTGAAGATGCGGGTCATGCCCACTTTTTTACCGACTAAACCAATCATTGTATCAACCTCTCAATCGCTCGATGACCTGATTAACCCAGGCTGATCTGCACGTCTACACCGGCAGCCAGATCCAGACGCATCAGAGCATCAACGGTTTTCTCAGTTGGCTCAACGATGTCAACCAGACGCTTGTGAGTGCGGATCTCGTACTGATCACGCGCATCTTTGTTAACGTGCGGAGAGATCAGAACGGTAAAGCGCTCTTTGCGGGTCGGCAGCGGGATCGGACCACGGACTTGCGCACCAGTGCGCTTAGCAGTCTCGACGATTTCCGCGGTTGATTGATCGATCAGACGATGATCAAACGCTTTAAGGCGGATACGGATTCTTTGGTTCTGCATGAGACCAGAGCTCCAATTATTTTATAAACGAAAATGATTACTCCTCAAACCCATTACGATTGATGGGAGAGTGTAACCGTTCTTACGTAGCTCCCCAATTGGGAGCATTGTTGAGTAACAAAGTGAGCTACTCTGGTTCAGATTGAACCCGCCGTCAATTACGACAAGCCCGCGCATTATACGTAAATCAGCGAAAGACGCAAGTGCCGTTTAGAAATTAAGCGCCAAAGTCGTACTCTGCGTAAGGCCTCGCAATTTTTTATGCAAAGTATCCCTTCACAACTCTTTGTCTGAAGCCGCTATGCAATTGTTGTTTTTACACATTGCCGGGCATGCAGATTATTACGAGTATGCGCTCAAACCATTTTGAGGCTCTCGCTATGCTAATGTCCCTCCCCTTTCTGCTGATCTATTTTGCGTTATCGGCCTTGCTTGTACGCACCGATATTCGCACGGGGCTGCTTCCCGATAAATTCCTTTGCCCGCTGCTATGGACGGGCCTGCTCTACCAGCTTTGTCTTCATCCTGATTTTTTGCCGAGCGCGGTACTGGGTGCGACCGCAGGATACGCCGGATTCGCCGTTATCTATTGGGGATATCGACTCATCTGCCGATGTGAAGGGATGGGGTATGGCGACATAAAATATCTGGCGGCGCTGGGAGCATGGCATGGCTGGTGTGTACTGCCAGTACTGGCATTAGTGGCCGCGTTAATGGCTCTGCTGTATCTGGTTGGTTTCTCGTTGTTCAACCCTAATAAGCAGGCATTAAAAAACCCACTGCCTTTTGGGCCATTTCTGGCGGCAGCGGGTTTATGCGTTGGCTGGGAAAGCCTGATTAACTTTCCACTTTGATCTGAGACTGAAGGTAGTTCTGTAGGCCAATTTTGCTAATGAGATCCAGTTCGGTCTCAAGCCAGTCGATGTGCCCTTCTTCATCGGCCAGGATCTGGATCATCATATCCCGGCTGACGTAGTCATGTACGCTGTCCGCATAGGCAATGGCTTCACGCAGGTCTTTTGCACCCTCCAGCTCCAGCCGGAGATCAGAACGCAGCATCTCTTCAACATCTTCTCCGATGCCCAGTTTTCCGAGATCCTGTAGGTTAGGAATGCCTTCGAGGAATAAAATACGCTCAATATATTTATCGGCGTGTTTCATTTCATCAATGGACTCATGGTATTCAACATCGTTGAGGCGAGTCAGTCCCCAGTTTTTGAACATTCTTGCATGGAGAAAATACTGATTGATTGCGACAAGCTCATTTCCCAATAATTTATTGAGATAACTTATGATTTTAACATCACCTTTCATTATATAGTCCCTCCGCTTCCACTCATTGAAGCGTAGATCGGGCTACGGGGATGTCAAAAAAAAGATGGAGGCTTACGCGATCTCTTTGAATTCCGGGATCTGCATCAGTTCGTCCTGCATGATCTCACGCGCTGCGCGAACGCATTTACCGCATTGATTTCCCACCGGAACAAACTTACGAAGCTGCTGGAAAGATTGTGGTTGAAACTGGCGAACGGCCTGACGAATTTTTTTGTCGCTTACACCATTACATAAACAAACGTACATAAAGACTCCCGTTCAAAATATGCGCAAAGTGTAAGTGAGAATGGTTATGATTACAATAGCACGGGCGTCGGAATACGTGGCGGGAGAAAGCAAAAAATGCGAATTTTTATGACAATGCCCAACGGCAGAAAACAAAAAAGGACGCCGAAGCGTCCTTTTTATTTCAGGGATAATTAATTAGCCCAGAACTTTAGCAACAACGCCCGCGCCAACGGTACGGCCGCCTTCACGGATTGCGAAACGCAGACCGTCATCCATCGCGATTGGGTGGATCAGAGTCACAACCATCTTGATGTTGTCGCCTGGCATTACCATCTCTACGCCTTCTGGCAGTTCGATGGTACCGGTCACGTCAGTTGTACGGAAGTAGAACTGTGGAC
>NZ_PQTC01000033.1:0-26947 GCF_003850715.1 Enterobacter sp. 301B | reverse complement strand
TTGGCCGGGAGGGTTTTAATTTGCTGCACGACAGTTTCATCGAACAGATTCAGAAAGAAGGCATGCCTGACATGCCAGTTATGCACTGAGGTGATTATGAGCGACGTTGTTCTTCTGGTACCGAATGGCTGGGTTAGCGAAAAGGTTCTGATTGCGGTTACCGGGCTCAAGCCCGGAACCATCACCCGCGCCAGAAAAGAATCCTGGATGCTGGGCCGCGAGTACCTGCACATTTCACCAGATGGTAATCCCAAGCCTTCGAGCGAATGCATGTACAACAGGAAAGCCGTTGATCAGTGGATCGAGGCACAGAAAAAAAATCAACCAGGTGCGAAGACAGCATGAAAAGCAGTACACTCGTCCACGCTCCTGGACGTCAGGAGGGATCAATGGCTAATGCATCATACCCGACAGGCGTCGAAAACCACGGCGGTTCGCTCCGCATCTGGTTTCTTTATAAAGGTAAACGTGTCAGGGAAAACCTCGGTGTCCCTGACACTGCAAAAAATCGCAAGATAGCTGGTGAGCTGCGTTCTTCGGTTTGTTTTGCGATAAGGATGGGGAATTTTAACTATGCAGAAAAATTCCCAAACTCACCGAACCTTTCCCGGTTCGGTCAGGATAGAAAGGAAATTACTGTGCTGGAGCTTACCGAAAGATGGTCAGAGCTGAAGAGAATGGAGATCAGCTCTAATACCATGAGTAGGTACGAATCCATCATAAAAAACATGCTTCCGCGCATCGGCGAAAATAAAATGGTTTCTGCGGTTACCACTGAAGATTTGCTGTATGTCAGGAAGGAGTTGCTGACGGGCTTCCATGTAATGAAGAAGGATCACCGGACACAGGTAAAAGGCCGGAAGTCTTCCACGGTGAATAATTACATGATGCTGATGGCCGAGATCTTCCAGTTTGGAGCTGATAACGGCTACGCAAAGGAAAACCCGTTTAGCGGAATTAACCGGCTCAGGAAGGCAAAAGACGAACCAGATCCACTCACGACCGACGAGTTCATCAGGTTCATTCAGGCGTGCGGCCACCAGCAGATGCGAAATCTCTGGACCGTCGCCGTTTATACCGGAATGAGGCATGGGGAATTATGTGGTCTTGCATGGGAAGACATCGATCTCACCGCGGGAACCATTACGGTTAAGCGCAACCTTACCCAAACGTATGAGTTCACCCTGCCAAAAACCGAGGCAGGCACTGACAGGGTGATTTATCTCATACAACCAGCTATTGATGCCCTCAGGAATCAGGCCCAACTGACGCGCCTTGGCCGGCAGCATGAGGTTGAAGTGAATTTGCGTGAATATGGCCAGTCAGTCATACATCCATGCACTTTCGTTTTCAGCCCTCAATGCGTCAAGCGTGGGTCCCGAAGAGGATATCATTATGCGGTTAATTCGATTAATAAAATTTGGGCCCCGATAATCAAGCGCGCCGGCATTCGTTACCGCAACGCTTACCAGTCACGGCATACCTATGCGTGCTGGTCATTATCAGCTGGTGCAAACCCAAACTTTATAGCAACTCAAATGGGGCATACCGATGCACAGATGGTTTACAAGGTGTATGGAAAGTGGATGTCAGAGAAGAGCGGCGAACAGGTTACTCTGCTCAACAAGGCGCTTTCACACATTGCCCCATCGCTGCCCCAAAGCATGATAGTAGCGCAGTAGAAAACCTTAAATTCAAGTGGTTAGCAGCCATGTTGCTACATTTTTATAACACGGGGCACGAAATGCGCTCGACCATAAAGTGTGCTTATGTTGTGATCGGGGTTCAATAAATCACTAAACAGGGTATACTCCGGAGTTGTTTATTGTACTAAACGCTCCCGTGAGAGGATGCTACAGCGCACCTATGACTCAATTCGCTTCTCCGGTTCTGCATACGTTGCTGGATACCGACGCGTACAAGCTGCATATGCAGCAAGCCGTGTTTCACCACTATCATGATGTTCATGTTGCGGCGGAATTTCGCTGCCGGGGTGACGACTTGCTGGGTATCTACGCAGATTCCATTCGTGAACAGGTCGATGCCATGCAGCATCTGGCGCTCACCGATGACGAATATCAGTGGCTTTCAGGCCTGCCTTTCTTTAAAGCGGACTATCTGAACTGGCTGCGTGAGTTCCGCTATAAGCCGGAACAGGTCACCGTCACCAATGATAACGGCAAGCTGGACATTCGTCTGACCGGCCCGTGGCGCGAAGTGATCATGTGGGAAGTGCCGCTTCTGGCCGTGATCAGCGAGCTGGCCCACCGTTATCGCTCCCCTGAAACCGGTGTAACGCAGGCGGTTGCCGCTCTGGAGAATAAACTCGTTGAGTTTTCCAGACTGACAGAAGGGCTGGATATGTCCCGCTTCCGTCTGATGGACTTTGGCACGCGCCGCCGCTTCTCTCGCGAGGTTCAGGAAGCCATTGTCAGACGTCTGCAACAGGAGCCGTGGTTCGTTGGCACCAGTAACTACGATCTGGCGCGTCGCCTTGATTTAACGCCGATGGGTACCCAGGCGCACGAATGGTTCCAGGCGCACCAGCAGATCAGCCCTGACCTTGCCAACAGCCAGCGCGCCGCCCTCGCCGCGTGGCTTGAGGAATACCCGGATCGGCTGGGTATTGCCCTTACCGACTGCATTACCATGGACGCGTTCCTGCGCGACTTTGGCCCTGAGTTTGCCGAACGCTACCAGGGTTTGCGCCATGATTCCGGGGACCCGGTTGAATGGGGTGAGAAAGCCATCGCCCATTACGAAAAATTGGGTATCGATCCCATGAGTAAGGTGCTGGTCTTCTCCGATAACCTTGACCTGGCGAAAGCCGTCGACCTTTATCGCCACTTCTCATCGCGGGTGAACCTGAGTTTCGGAATTGGTACGCGCTTAACCTGTGATATCCCCCAGGTGAAACCGCTGAACATCGTCATAAAGCTAGTGGAATGTAACGGTAAGCCGGTCGCGAAGCTCTCCGACAGCCCGGGCAAAACCATCTGCCATGACAAAGCGTTTGTCCGCGCATTACGTAAAGCCTTCGATCTGCCTCAGGTTAAAAAAGCCAGTTAACGGCTTCGGGGGAGCCTTCATGGCTCCCCTTCTCTTATTAATTTCTTATTTCTTCTCTTAAGACGGTGAAATTTACTTGTCTGATAGCGGATGGCAGGTAACATAGATATCCCCCCTATAAGGGCGGACAAGTGTTTATTTTTTCCGACTATTAACAGAGAGAATATTATGAGCGTTGTGCCTGTAGCCGACGTACTCCAGGGCCGTGTCGCCGTTGACCAGGAGGTCACCGTGCGCGGATGGGTGCGTACTCGCCGAGATTCTAAAGCTGGCATCTCCTTCCTCGCCGTCTATGACGGTTCCTGCTTTGATCCTGTACAGGCCGTCATTAATAATTCTCTGCCCAATTACAATGATGACGTTCTGCACCTGACAACCGGCTGTTCCGTGATCGTCACCGGTGTTGTGGTGGCCTCTCCGGGCCAGGGTCAGAGCTACGAAATTCAGGCGACCTCGGTGGAAGTGACCGGCTGGGTTGAAGATCCGGACACCTATCCGATGGCTGCAAAGCGTCACAGCATCGAATATCTGCGTGAAGTTGCGCACCTGCGTCCGCGCACCAACCTGATTGGTGCAGTGGCGCGCGTGCGTCATACGCTGGCGCAGGCGCTGCATCGATTCTTTGACGAGCAGGGTTACTTCTGGGTGTCTACTCCGCTGATCACGGCATCCGATACCGAAGGCGCAGGTGAAATGTTCCGCGTTTCAACGCTGGATATGGAAAACCTGCCGCGTACGCCGGAAGGTAAAGTCGATTACGACAAAGACTTCTTTGGTAAAGAAGCCTTCCTGACGGTTTCCGGCCAGCTCAACGGCGAAACCTACGCCTGTGCGCTGTCTAAGATCTACACCTTCGGCCCAACCTTCCGTGCGGAAAACTCTAACACCAGCCGTCACCTGGCGGAATTCTGGATGCTGGAGCCGGAAGTCGCCTTTGCCGATCTGAATGACGTGGCTGGCCTGGCAGAAGCGATGCTGAAATACGTGTTCAAAGCCGTTCTCGAAGAACGCGCAGACGACATGAAATTCTTCGCTGAGCGTGTCGATAAGGACGCCATCGCCCGTCTTGAGCGCTTCGTCTCCGCAGACTTCGCGCAGGTGGATTACACCGACGCGGTCGCTATCCTGGAAAAATGCGGTGAGAAATTCGAAAACCCGGTTTACTGGGGCGTGGATCTCTCCTCCGAGCATGAACGTTATCTGGCAGAGAAGCACTTCAAAGCACCGGTTGTGGTGAAAAACTATCCGAAAGACATTAAGGCGTTCTATATGCGCCTTAACGAAGATGGTAAAACCGTTGCCGCGATGGATGTTCTGGCGCCGGGCATCGGTGAGATCATCGGTGGCTCCCAGCGTGAAGAGCGCCTGGATGTACTGGACGCGCGTATGCAGGAGATGGGCCTGAACCCGGCGGACTACAGCTGGTATCGCGATCTCCGTCGCTACGGCACCGTTCCGCACTCTGGCTTTGGCCTGGGCTTCGAACGTCTGATTGCTTACGTAACAGGTGTTCAGAACGTACGTGATGTGATTCCGTTCCCACGCACACCGCGTAACGCAAGTTTCTAACCGACCAAATCATTAATGGCCAGCAAATGCTGGCCATTATTTTATCCTGCAATGTCAGTTTTCGTCAGTCAAAAGTAAGCGTCTATAAACCACAACCCCGCAATTCCCTCTACCTGTTACGTTTTGTTTCCACGAAATATCCTTAGACAAAAAAATAACCCTATTCTTATTGCGCTTAATACAATCCTTACGTAATAGCACAAAAAACAACCACTTTCACAGCCATCTGGATGGCTTTTGTCGATTATAAGAAAAAATGAGCCGTTTAACTTCTGTTTATACGAAAGACCTTTAGCTAAATTAAACATAAGGAAATCATATATATAAGAATAAAGCGGAGGTTTAATTCACCAGAACGCGCTGAAGTTTGAGGTGCTTCACAAAGTTCCCAAAAATACATATTTAGTTACATATATTTTCTTTTGGTAACTGAATCTTGAAGATTGTAGCACTTTCAGTGTAGCGAAACGGTTCTATGAATGGAAAGATGCCTGTCAGACACATAAAGACACCTAACTCTCATCAATAGTTCCGGAAATATTTATTGACAGAATTTATTGACGGCAGTGGCGAGTGTCATAAAAAAACCAATGAGGGTAATAAATAATGATGAAGCGCAATATCCTGGCAGTGGTAGTCCCTGCCCTGCTGGTAGCCGGTGCAGCAAACGCTGCTGAAATCTATAACAAAGACGGCAACAAATTAGATCTTTACGGGAAAGCAGTTGGCCTGCATTACTTCTCTGATTACGCGGGCAACGATGGCGACAACACTTACGCGCGTCTGGGCTTCAAAGGTGAAACTCAGATCAACGATCAGCTGACTGGCTACGGTCAGTGGGAATACAATTTCCAGGGTAACAACTCTGAAGGCGGCGATGCGCAGAACGGCAACAAAACCCGTCTGGCATTCGCAGGTCTGAAATTTGGTGACGCAGGCTCCTTCGACTACGGTCGTAACTACGGTCTGGTCTATGACGCAATCGGCATCACCGATATGCTGCCTGAGTTTGGCGGCGACACCGGCGCGAGCGATAACTTCTTCGCAGGCCGTACGGGTGGTCTGGCGACTTACCGTAACAGCAACTTCTTCGGCCTGGTTGACGGTCTGAACTTTGGTGTTCAGTACCTGGGCAAAAATGAACGTGATGACGCAGTACGTTCCAACGGCGACGGCTGGGCGACCTCTCTGAGCTATGACTACGAAGGCTTCGGCATTGTCGGTGCTTATGGCGCCGCTGACCGTACCAACAACCAGCAGACGCTGGAATGGGGTAAAGGCGACAAAGCTGAACAGTGGGCAACCGGCCTGAAATACGACGCGAACAACATCTACCTGGCAGCCATTTATGGCGAAATGCGTAACGCAGCGCGCCTGGGCAGCCGTGGTTTCGCTAACAAGTCTCAGGACTTCTCTGTTGTCGCTCAGTACCAGTTCGATTTCGGCCTGCGTCCATCCATCGCTTACTACAAATCTAAAGCGAAAGACGTAGAAGGTATCGGTGACGAAGACTACATCAACTACGTTGATATCGGTGCGACCTACTACTTCAACAAAAACATGTCTACCTATGTTGACTATCAGATCAACCAGCTGAAAGACGACAACAAGCTGGGCATCAACAACGACGACATCGTGGCTCTGGGTCTGGTTTACCAGTTCTAATCAGCACACCTCGTTGCTATATGCTTAATGAACAGGGCTTCGGCCCTGTTTTTTTATTCCCGAGAGAAAATAATAGCGACTTTTGAAAAGCCGCACGCTTTTCGTCGCAAACGGTTGGCATTTTGTAAATCTACCGTTAACCTGATAGCGGATTTCACTTCTGTAATCACAATGGAACTTCGTCATGTTTGAGAACATTACTGCCGCTCCTGCCGACCCAATTCTGGGCCTGGCCGATCTGTTTCGTGCCGACGACCGCCCTGGCAAAATCAACCTGGGTATTGGTGTATATAAAGATGAAACCGGCAAAACTCCGGTACTGACCAGCGTCAAAAAAGCTGAGCAGTATCTGCTGGAAAACGAAACCACCAAAAACTACCTCGGTATTGATGGTATCCCTGAATTTGGTCGCTGCACCCAGGAGCTGCTGTTCGGCAAAGGCAGCACCATTGTGAGCGAAAAACGCGCCCGCACGGCGCAGACCCCAGGCGGTACCGGCGCACTGCGCGTGGCGGCAGATTTCCTGGCGAAAAACACCTCTGTTAAGCGTGTCTGGGTAAGCAATCCAAGCTGGCCGAACCACAAGAGCGTGTTTAATTCTGCGGGTCTGGAAGTCCGTGAATACGCCTACTATGACGCGGCAAACCACGCGCTGGACTTCGATGGTTTGCTGGCCAGCCTGAGCGAAGCCCAGGCGGGCGATGTGGTGCTGTTCCATGGCTGCTGCCATAACCCAACTGGTATCGATCCTACGCTTGAACAGTGGGAACAGCTGGCTAAGCTGTCCGTTGAAAAAGGCTGGCTGCCGCTGTTCGACTTCGCTTACCAGGGCTTTGCCCGTGGTCTGGAAGAAGATGCTGAAGGTCTGCGCGCATTCGCCGCCGTCCATCAGGAGCTGATTGTCGCAAGCTCCTATTCCAAGAACTTTGGTCTGTATAACGAGCGTGTCGGCGCCTGTACGCTGGTGGCCGCTGACGATCAAACTGTCGATCGCGCATTCAGCCAGATGAAGTCCGTGATCCGCGCTAACTACTCCAACCCACCGGCACACGGTGCGTCTGTAGTTGCGACGATCCTGAGCAACGATGCGCTGCGCGCAATCTGGGAACAAGAGCTGAACGATATGCGTCAGCGCATTCAACGCATGCGTCTGCTGTTTGTGAACACGCTGGCTGAGAAAGGCGCCGACCGTGACTTCAGCTTCATCATCAAGCAGAACGGCATGTTCTCCTTCAGCGGCCTGACCAAAGAGCAGGTGCTGCGCCTGCGTGAAGAGTTTGGCGTCTATGCCGTTGCCTCTGGCCGCGTGAACGTTGCAGGTATGACGCCTGACAACATGGCGCCACTGTGCGAAGCCATTGTCGCGGTGCTGTAACCTGCACCCATAAAAAAAGCCTGCATCGCGCAGGCTTTTTTATTGAAAGGGTTTACCAGACAGGCATTTCATCCTGAAGGAACGGGTTATGCAACCGCTCATCGCCCAGCGTTGACATTGGTCCGTGTCCAGGGATAAACGTCACATCATCACCTAACGGTAATAACTTCTGCTTAATCGACTGAATCAGCTGACCGTGATCGCCGCGTGGGAAATCGCTGCGTCCTACGCCCCCTTTGAAAATCACGTCACCGGAAATCAGCAGGCGTGACACGTCATCAAAGAAGACAATATGGCCAGGCGTATGCCCGGGGCAATGCAACACCTGTAAAGTTACATTCCCTACGTTAACGCGATCGCCTTCGTTCAGCCAGCGGTCCGGTGTCAGTGGCTGACAGTCATCCAGACCAAACATGCGGCTTTGGGCAGGCAGCCCCTGAAGCCAGAACTCATCTTCTTTTTCCGGGCCGATAATCGGCACACCGTAGTGTTCAGCCAGTTCAGCCGCTGCACCCACATGGTCAAGATGGCCATGGGTCAGTAAAATCTGCATCAGCGTTACACCGCTGGCAGCGACTTCCTGCTTGATTGTCTCAGCGTCGCCACCGGGATCAACAAGCGCGGCCAGTTTAGTTTGTTCACACCAGATCAATGAACAGTTCTGTGAGAACGCGGTAACCGGAATAATACGATAGTTCATACTGCTCCTGTGTTTCGTTATTACCAGTGCCGAACCGGCCCGGTATCAATATGCACAAAGTTGCTACGTGGGTAGTATCCTACACCACCTGCGCGCATAGATAACGCCGCTTTGCGAATATTGGCTAACGAAACGCCTTCAATATGGAAATCCATCGCCTGCCCTTTGGTGTGATAGCTTTTTTTCGCTACCCCACGGCTGTGGGCGCGCAGTTCATTGTTGGTATCCAGAGAGCGATAGCCAGAAATGAGTTGCACCGGCCTTTTGGTCCCCAGCAGTCCCTGCAAGCGGTAAAGCTGATCGAATAATCCAGGGTCGATGGCTTTGATTTTGTTCGCGCGGAAATCACGGAAAAAATGGTTGAGTCGTGCTAATTCATCCTGAATATAGCCTCTGCCATCGAAAAATTCCGCTTTAAGCGTCTCACCAGTATGCAGATTGTTGAGCGTTAAAATACGCGGACGAGGTGTCGAGAGGGTGGCAAATGCTGGCGTCGGAAGGATGGCTGCTGCGCCCAGCGCAACGCCACCTAACGCCAGCAATTTGCGGCGATTAGCGTCAAATTTGTCCATGATAATCAGGTCTACAGGTAAAAGAAATTGTCAATATGCTTAGCGCACGAAGGGCACCATAACTGGCAAAGCCTGCTACGTCAAGGCGCCCAACCCCAGTGAATACGCGGCTTGCAACCAGATCGCCTCATATTCACCATAACTTACGACAATCATTTTTACCGAACTACTTCATTTACCTGATTAATTGTTCCGCTTTTGGCAAGATTTGTGCGCCGGATCGCGCTGTCAGATCATAATTGTAAATATCTGTACGATACTGGGTACGTCCGTCCGCGCCCACAAACGCCGTCAGATAGTAAAGATTGACCGGAATATTGTGGCGGATATTGACGTAACGCGTATCCCCCTGCTTCAGGGCATCTGATATCCGCGTATCGTTCCAGCCTGCATCCTGCAACAGCATATTCGCCAGCTCCGAGGCCTTATTCACGCGAACGCAGCCAGAACTGAGCGCGCGTGCGTCTTTCTGGAACAGATTATGGTTCGGGGTATCATGCAGATAGATTGCGTCCGAACTTGGCATATTGAATTTGTAACGTCCGAGCGAGTTATGCGCACCTGGTGCCTGCTGGAAACGGAACGGCAGGTTCGAAGGCGTAATCGTTGACCAGTCGACCATCCAGGGGTCAATCGCTTCTTTGCTGTTCCAGCCACGCATCACCGTATAGTTATGTCGCTCCAGATAGCCCGGGTCATTCCAGACCTTAGGCAGGATATCTTTGCGCGCCAGCGTCGGCGGCACGTTCCACGGCGGGTTAACCACCACGTTATTCAGCGCGCTGCTCATCATCGGCGTTTTGCGGTCAGGTCGACCCACAATCACGCGGGACGCCAGCACTTCGCTACCGTCCTGATAGTAGACCAGGGAGTACGCCGGAATGTTGACCATAATGCCGGTGGATAACGTGCCCGGCAGCAAGCGCAAGCGCTGGATATTCAACGCCAGCACCCCTGCCCGCTGGGCCGGAGAGACGTTCAGCCAGTCGCGAGTCGATGGACCAATCACGCCGTCGGCGCCCAGCCCCTGCGCGGCCTGGAACTGCTTCACTGCCGCGACCAGCTCGCGATCGTAAGCGGCGGGCTTATTGCTCAGCGCAACGGCGGTTTTCTCTTTTACCGGCGCCGACGGGCTGACGACTGCGTTTTGCGTATCGTCGCCGGGCAGCGCAATTTTAGGGCCGCTGTCAAGCATGCCAGACCGTTTCATAATTTCGCGAATCGCAGGCACATCGCTGCTCCATTGTCCCGGACGCAGCGTTGCTGTTCCACGCAACTGAGGCCACGGGCGGGAATCCGCGACCAGCTCAAGAAGCGACTGATGCATCGTGGCATACTGCGGGTGGGCGGGCGCAAGGCTTGCGATAAAGCGCGGCAGTTCACCGTTGTCCAGCGACAGCTGCCACTGATTAATGACGGACAGCGCGGGCGTCGCCAGCTTGTACGGTTTACTGCTGTATAACCAGCGGTTGCCGTTCACCGAAATCCCCGCCACAAATTGCAAGTAGCCCATCATGGCATCAGACAGCACCACGTCACGCGCCTGTCCGGTAACGGCAGGGTCGGTCAGGAGTTCAACCCAGGTCGTGAACTGTGGCTGAAAACCTGCAATCGCCACTTCAGCCAGCTGCTGCTGGAAGGCACGTACCGCCTCGCGATTTTCCCACATCGGTTTCATATCGCGCGCAGCGTAAAGCAGCGTGAGCTGGTTAATATAAGCGGGAGTATAGCCCGAGGGCAGCCCGGTCATAAGCTGCTGGCGTAATGATTCAGTATCGATGCCTTCCGGCAGCGGTTTAATGCCGGCCATGATGGCCGTCGCCGGAGACTGATCCAGCGGTTGTGACAGCGACGTCGGCTGCGCGCCCATCGTCGCGGAGCTGTCAGTCGGTACAATTTCAGGCTCATCGGCCTGAGCGGTAAACAGTGGAGCAAACATCACTGTCAGGCACAAACTCAGCGCAGACAGCTGACGACCACGATCTTTCTTAAGCAACATCCCTTGCCCCCTGTTTTTCACGACATGCCCAGTATGCTGGAGCTTTCCTTCAGTATAGAAAGGCATACACGCTGCTGCCTTGCCTTATGTAAAGAAGTTTAAAGATAACGCAGCCCTGAACACAAGTTAAGTGAATAAAAAAAGCGACGCCTGAGCGCCGCCTTTTATCATACCCCGGGTTAAGAGGCGTCAGCCGTGCCCGGTAAAGACTCCGGAGGCTGCGGCGCAAAGCCACGCAGACCTACGACGTGTACATGTTCACTGTTCTGGAACACTTTACGCACCAGCTTATAGGTTGTCCCTTTTTCCGGACTGATGTTTTCCGGCGCCGCGATGATGAGCTGCATATCGAGTCGCTCGCAAAGCTCAAACAGCGTGGCGATGGAGCGGGCGTCGAGACGCGCGGCTTCATCGAGGAACAGCAGACGGCATGGAGAGATGTCCTTGCCGCGCAGACGACGCGCTTCATCTTCCCAGCTCTGCACCACCATCACCAGAATCGACATACCGGTACCGATGGCTTCACCGGTAGAGAGCGCACCGGATTCCGCGCGCAGCCAGCCGTCTGAGCCACGGTTAACCTCAACTTCCATTTCCAGATAGTTGCGGTAGTCCAGCAACTCCTCGCCGATGGTTTGCGGCGTACGCTGGCCCATGTCAATCTGCGGATTCAGACGCTGATACAGCTTCGCCAGCGCTTCGGAGAAGGTCAGGCGGTTACTGTTGAACAGATCCTGATGCTGCTCATGCTGTTCAGACAACACGTCAAGCAGCGTGGAGTGCGCCTCACGCACGTTCACGTTCAGCCGCACGCTGTTGACCTGGCCAAACGACACGCTTTGCAGGCCCTGGTTCAGCTGACGGATACGGTTCTGCTCGCGCTGAATGGTTTTACGAATAATATTCGCCACGCTGCGGGAGCTGATTGCCAGCTTCTGCTCGCGGGAGGTCAGCTCCTCCGTCAGACGGCCCAGCTCGATCTCCATCTGTTCGATCGCTTCAACCGGATCGTCGGTACGGATGATGTCCTGACGAATACGCTCGCGTAAGTGCTGATAAACCGCCACGAAGAACTGAATTTTGCGCTCAGGACGCTTCGGATCTTCGGACATGCGCAGCACGTCGCGCAGGTGTTCATTGTCCGCCACGGCCAGACGCAGCGCACCCAGCGCCTTATCCGACATAGAGCGCAGTTCATCGGCTGACAGGTACGCCAGCTCGCGACGGTGCAGACGACGCTCCACGTTGTTGTCCTTCACCATGCGCATCACCGCGCACCAGCCCGCCTTCGCGGTCACAACCTGTTCACGCATCTCAAAATAGTCGCGCTCCAGCTTGCGCAGACGACGCGTCAGGTTGTCCATCTCCGCTTCACAGAAGGTCAGCGCTTTTTCGAGCTGATTACGACGCGCACGGTTGTTGCTGAGCTGAGCATGCAGCTCATCACGGCGAATACGCGCCCGCTCTTCTGCGCCGCTGTCGGCGCGCACGCCAATGTCCTGCAACTCTTTATGCAGGTCATTTAACAGCTCTTTCTTGGTGTCGAAGGAGCTTTTCAGCGATGCCATGACCTGGCTGTACTGGCTCAGCTGTGCAGCGTGAGTACGCATCGCTTCACGGGCGCGCGTTCGTTCCGCTTCGGCCTGCTCAAGACGCTGGCGCAGCTTTTCATTCAGATCGCTGTTCCCGCTCAGCATTTCTGCTGAATCGGAGTAGCCGAAGTGTGCGCGACGTTGCACCACTTCCGTGAGGGCAAACGCCTGCTGACGCGCTTCGCGCTGCACCTGCTGTGACCAGGCGTAATCTTCTTTTAACTGCTCAAACTGTTCCGGGTCGCTCTGGAGAACGGAAACCATCGGCTCCAGTTTTGCCAGCTGATTGCCGTGTTGCTGCACAAAGCGCGCCGCTTCCTGCGCTTCGTCCAGACGTTCCTGAATCTCATCCACGCGGTCGGCGAGCGTATCGTCCGCCAGCAGGTTCAGGCGCGGCAGGATGCGGTTAAGGGCCGCAACGCCTTCTTTCGCCTGCTCAAACTGCACGCGGCTTTGCTGGTTGTCATTTTCATGGCTGGCAAGCGCACGCTCCAGCTCACCGCGGCGGGTGTTGAGCTTACGAATTTCGGCTTCCGGATCGGGCTGGAAGGCAACGCCCAGATGGCTGCCGATAAAGCGGCTGAACGCCTGATGCAGACGCTGGGTTTTCTGCACGTCAAACGACAGGGTCGCAAAACGCTCTGAAAGCGTTTCACGCTCGGCGTGCAGGCTTTCAATACGGTTTTCACGCGCGGCGCGGCCAAACAGCGGCAGTTCCGGGAAGCGCGAATAGCGCCACTGGCGATCGGCGATTTTCACCACCACCGCTTTTTCCAGCTCGTCGACGCTGAATACGCTGTCATCAAACGACTGCGGATCCCCTTCGATGAGGTAGAGATCTTCCGGGCAGTCTTCCAGCCCTGCAAGCTGGTCAGAAATCAGCGACAGATCCGGCACTACAATCGCGTTACGGGACGGACCGTACAGCGCGGAAAAGTACGGCGCATCGTCCAGGCCGACGTCGTCGTAAATTTCAGACAGCAGCACGCCGCCGAAACGCTCGGCTAACGCATTCAGGCGCGGATCTTCTGAGCCGCCAGGCTGGCTTAAACGCTCGATTTCTTCATCGACGTCACGCTTGCGCGCGCCCACTTCGTCACGCTCAACAATCGCTTCGCGTTCGCGCTCCAGCAGCTGTTGCATGTATTCGGTGACGTCCTGGCTGGAGGCAAACTCCTGACCACACTGCTCGCTGAGCTGGTTCAGGCTGCTTTGTGCGGCCAGCCAGATCGGCGCACGCTGTAAGAGCGTCTTCGAACGGGACTGAAGCTGTTCCAGCTCCTGACGCAGCGTCATGCGCTGTTCGCTGGCGTTCGATACGGTATCGGACAGGGCCGCAATACGCGCTTCCAGCTCCTGATGCAGAGCCTCAAGCTCGTCGAAATCGTAATTTTTACCCTGACGTTTGCAGAATTCCGCCAGCAGACGCTCAGCTTCCTGCTGTTCACGCAGACGCTGTTCCAGCTCGTTCAGGCGCATGCGCAGCGGCTGCACCTGCTCGGCCAGATGGCGCTGATTGACGCCGTCGCGCAGCAACTCACGGGCAACGTCCCACGCTTCGTTACGCGCCAGCGGACCGTTGATCGCCACCACCAGCTGGTACGCCTGCTCAAACTGGCTGTGTGCCGTTTGCGCCACGCTCATTTTCTGATCGAGAGAAAGCAGTTTCTCAGTGGCTTCCTGCTCTTTGGCCTGGAAGGTATCCAGCCATTCGTCAGCGCTTTCAGGGGTCAGGTCCGGCAGGTGGCACAGCTCTTTGGCACGCTGCAACGCCTGCAGCGCCTGGTTGTATTGGATCGCGCGGGTCTGCTGCACGTCCAGCGCCTGCTGGTAGTCTGCGAGCTGGCTTTTCAGCTCATCCACTTCCAGCTCGGCGGCTTCCGCGCGGGCTTCGTTCTCTTCCTGCAAATCGGCGGCTTCTGCCACCACTTCATTTTGCTCTTCAAGACGAATTTGCAGCTCATCGAGATCGGCTTCATAACGCTCGATTTTTTCCTGCTGACGCAGCGCGGTTTGCACCAGGTTCAGATGATCGCTGGCCGCCTGGTAATCGGCTTCCAGATCCCCTTCGGCACCGTTGTGCTCGCCCAGTTCGCGCGCCATTTCGACATGCTTATACTGCTCGGCGACCAGCTGTTTGCGGGAGGTAAACAGCTCGCGGCGGTATTCCAGCGCCTGATCGAGATGAATACGGCGCTCGTTGGCGTGACGCATATAGTCTGCCGCCACGTAGTTGGTGGCTTCGCTGATCAGGTGCTTAAACAGATCGCGGTCAGATTGCGTAACGCGAATCGCTTCCAGCGTCATGCGGTTTTCACGCAGCGCGGCTTCCATATCCTGGAAGGCCTTACGCACGCCGCTGTTTTCCGGCAGCAGGTAGTCGCGCAGGGAGCGGGTAATGGCGCTTGAGATACCGCCGTACAGGGAGGCTTCAATCAGACGGTAGTATTTACTACGATCTGACGCGCTGCGCAGACGACGGGCCACCACGCCGAGATCGAACATCAGAGAGTGGTAGTCGGTAATGGAGTTAAACTGCTTAAACTGCACGCCTTCGATGGCTTCCAGCTTGTCTTTCAGCTCCTGGAGCGTCAGAACGCGCGCCTGACGTTCATTCAGGGTTTCCGTCAGCAGCGCGGTCGGCTGCACGGAGGTTGGCAGCCCCTGGATCGCAAACGGTTTGATATCTACTTTACGGTCGCGGCCGGCAACCTGCTGCAGGCGCACGCCTACAACCACGCGCTGATGACGGGAGTTGATCACGTCCAGCACCGAATAACAGACGCCCGCTTTCAGCTTACCGTGCAGCCCTTTATCTCGGGAGCCGCTCGTTGCACCCGCTTCAGTGGTGTTACGGAAGTGCAGCAGAGTCAGGTCAGGGATCAGCGCCGTCACGAAGGCCGCCATGGTGGTGGATTTACCTGCCCCGTTACCGCCGGAGAGCGTTGTCACCAGCTCATCCAGATCGAAGGTTCGGGCAAAGAAGCCGTTCCAGTTAATCAGCGTTAGTGAGCGAAATTTACCGCGTTCAATCATTACTCTTCCTCCCCGCTATCCGGCTGATTCTCTTCGTGCTCGTCATTGAGCTGCAAATGGTTTTCCACCGGCATCGCTTCACCGTCACGGATCATGCGCAGCTGTGCTTCACGCGCATCGTCACCCGCACGCACGTCGGCACCAAAGCGGAAGACCGATTCGGTAATGCGGAACTTGCTGCTGTCGTGACCCATGAACCAGACCATTCCCAGACGGCGCAGACGGTTCAGGGAAGAGCGAACTTTTTCCTGTAATTTCTGACGGTCCAGATCGGACCCCGTCGAGCGATTATTTACCAGCTTGAGCAGCTTGCTTTCATCCGCCAGCGACAGCAGCTCATCGTAAAGCTCCTGCTGGGTGAAGATCCCTTCATTCGCCAGACGTTCCGGGCTGAGGTAGAGGTAGCAGAGAATTTTGCCGACCATCATATCCAGTTCGGAAAGCACCGAGCGCGGAATAAGCGTAGTAGAGCGCGGACGCAGGTAGAAAAACCCTTCCGGCGCGCGGATCAGCTCAACGTTATAGCGAGCGTAAAACTCTTCCAGATACTCCTGAAAGTCCATCAAAAAGGCGTGATTATCCAGCTCGTCAAGGCCAATGTGACGACCGGCACGCAGCTGGCTGTCCAGCGCCGGAAACAACGGATTCGCCAGCGCCTGTGCCAGCTTAACTGGCATCACTTGTTCAATATTTGTCAATGACATGCGCCTGTACCTTGGCTCCGTAATCGTTAATCGGCTGCCACTTCGGCGGCAGTCCGGTGAAATCGGCTTGTGCGATGCCCAGGCGCACCGCCTGGTCTACAACAATGCGGGCTACATCGAAGTGGCGCGCTCGCGGATACTGCGCCAGATAGTCGCGTACCACGAGGCCAAGATCCAGCGGTGCTTGTCTGGCTTTATAGACAGCGAGCTGTTCTTCGATCATCGCCGCAAGCTGCTCGCGAATTTCGTTAAATTCTTCGTATTCCAGATCCGGCGGCAGTTCCCCGGTAACCTCTTCATCACGCAGCGCCATCTCTTCGTCGCGCATATCCAGAAGACGATCGGCGTTGGCGTAGGTCAGCGCCCACGGCGCATCAAAGTAGGTCTGTACCGACTGGCGCAGACGCTGAGCAAAGACGCGGTTCTTATCCATATCGATGGCGGTACGGATAAATTTATGCACGTGGCGGTCGTAACCGATCCACAGGTCGATCGACTGCTGGCCCCAGCTGATAATGCGGTCAAGCTTACTCTGCAAATCAAACACCAGACGGTCGATAAAATGCAGATCGTCGTGCGCCATCGTCGCGTCCTGGATGCGCAGCAGGTTGGCCTGTAGCTTATCCCCAGCCGCCTCCAGCGTATCCTGCAACTCACGTAGCGTACCGGACGTTTCTGACAGCAAAAGTTCACAGCTGGAGATGGCCGCACGCCAGTCTTTATTCAGCAGTTGAGCGATATCGTCTTTGACCTGCTGCTGCTGTTCGTCCATCAGACGTTGAGTCAGATCGATACTGTCGAAAATCTCGGCGACCGAGTATTTTAGCGGCGCGTAAACGTTGCGATGCCAGTGGAATTCGTCACCGTTTTCATCAGCCGCGTCGGCGGCACGCTTCAGCTCGCCTGCAACAATGGAGAGCTGCATGGAGAGACGCAGCGTGGAAAATTCGCGCTGGCGGATGTAATAGTCGGTAATGCCAATGCCCAGTGGCGTAAGACGATAGATGGCGTTTCCTTCCGCCTGCTCGCTGGTAAAGCGGTTCAGCAGACGTTGACGCACCATATCATTGATTGCGTTGTTGGCACGCACGCTAATGGTTTCGCTGGTTTGCTCAAACGCATCACTGACGTGGCGGAACGCATCCACCAGTTCGCCTTCACTCATTTCGCCATCCAGGCGTTCGCCGTTTAGCGTCGCAACCGCCAGCAGGAATGAGAGTCTGTCTACCGGCAGCGAGATGGAGAAATCGTTTTTCCTGGCCCAGGCAACCAGTTCGGGGACTGTCTGGGAAAATTCACTCATAGATTATCCTTGCATCTGCGGCTTGCGCGCGGTGACGTGGATATAGCGGCCAAGGCTCAGATAAGGCTCCTGGCGGCAGTACCGCGTCTCTATTTCTGTTAAGGCGTCTAAACAGTCATCCTGTTTTTGTTTATCACGCAGATAATCATGAAACACCCTCACGCCAGTTTTGCCGGTAATTTCCCAACCGATCTCCTCCAGCCAGCCATAGACCTGCTGCGGTTCACGGGGGAAATCCGGTGAAAGCGTGCGTCGTTTCTTTTTATACATGCCCTGCTGTACATAGCCAAAATTGCCGACCAGCACGTTTCGCATTAGCAGGCCGTTGGCATTGTAAAACATCAGCGATAACGCACCGCCCGGGCGCAACATCGACCACAGCGTTTTTAACATCGCTTGTGGTTCGGCGACCCATTCGAGCACAGCATGAAACAATATCAGATCAACCTGCGTTTCCAAATGCTGCGGAATGTCCTGAGCGGCGCAATGTATAAAATGCATGTTGTCGCTCACACCTTTCTCTTCTGCCGCTCGCCCGGCGCGCGCAACCATCTCGGCAGAAAGATCGCAAAGCGTGACGTGATGTCCCCGCTGCGCCATCAGAATTGCAGTCTGCCCTTCCCCACCGCCGGCATCCAGTACGCGCAACGGTCGGTCACCAAATTCAGCCAGCAGCTTATCCAGATCCTGCCAGAGGATCGTCTGACGAAGCTGACCTTTGGTGGTGCCATAAATGTTGCGCGAAAACTTTTCCGCGATGTCATCAAAATTGCGATCCCGCATTGGGAGGGTTCCACTCACTGCAAAACCGCTATTTTGTCACACCCGCGCGGAGAATGAACCACTCTGGTGTAATATCACGGGCAATCGCCTGCTGTATGGTTAAAAAAGGAACCAAAAAGGATGCTTTTTACCCTAAAAAAATATATCGGAGGCATGATGCTTCCCCTTCCCCTGCTGTTGCTTCTCATCGCGCTGGGGCTGGCATTGATATGGTTTAGCCGCTTTCAGAAAAGCGGTAAATCCCTCGTCACCGTGGGCTGGCTGGCGCTGCTGTTACTCAGCCTGCAACCGGTCGCTGACGGTTTGTTACGCCCGATTGAAAACACCTACCCTACATGGCAGGGAAAACAGAAGGTGGGCTATATCGTGGTGCTGGGCGGCGGGTATACCTGGGATCCGAACTGGGCGCCCAGCTCGAACCTGATCAACAACAGTCTGCCGCGTCTGAACGAGGGGATCCGCCTGTGGCTGGCCAATCCGGGATCGAAGATGATCTTCACGGGCGCTGCGGCAAAAACCAACCCGGTAAGTACCGCTGAAGCAGGGGCAAGAGTGGCTGAATCGCTTGGCGTACCACGTTCCGCCATCATCACGCTGGATAGCCCAAAAGATACCGAAGAAGAAGCTGCTGCGGTGAAACAAGCCATCGGTGATGTGCCGTTCCTGCTGGTGACCTCTGCTTCACACCTGCCGCGCGCAATGATTTTCTTTGAGAATCAGGGCCTGCATCCGCTTCCTGCTCCGGCAAACCAGCTGGCCATTGACGCCCCGCTCAACCCGTGGGAACGGATAATCCCGTCCCCGGTATGGCTGATGCACAGCGACCGCGTCGGTTACGAGACGCTTGGCCGCCTGTGGCAGTGGCTTAAGGGTTCGTCAGGCAAGCCAGGGCAGGAGTGATTTTGCGGCCAGATCGAAACTGGCCCGATTAAAGCGCCCGGTGTTGACCAGTTGCGCCACCTCATCCCAGAGAAGATAGAGCCAGCGTCGCCAGAGAAAGGCCTCCGCAACGGGGGCGCGCTGAAGATAGTGCCAGAGCAAATCTTCCGCCGCCCCGCCCTCGCTCAGCCTGAACAGTTCGTACTCGCGCGGCGCCCAGAGCATGATCCCCGGCCCGACCATCGCAAGAAGCTGATCGCTGCGCGAGTCTTTAAGCATACTGCGCAGCGTGAAGTTGCCGTGAACCAGCACGCAGTTGTCGTTAAAGCCCTCAAACAGCGTCGGCAGACACTCCCGGGTGCGGAACAGAATACGTTTGTCCTGCATCGTTAAACCGGTGTTGTTGAACTGGTTCAGCGTGCCCCACAGCACTTCAACACGCTGGCGATACCACAGCGGCCACAGGTTTTCCTGGGTGCTGTCTACCGCGCCAACAAGACCCCGGCTGTCCTGCCGATGCCAGGCTAGCAGGGCCTCGACAATCTGATCTTTCAGCTGTTCCCAGCGCTCCGGTGTACGCGTCGGAGCTTCAACAGAAACCCCGCGTAAACGTTCAATAAGCAGAACATCCGGGCCGGGATGCTCCTCATGGGTCATCACGCCGTAGACCGTCGGCATACGGACAGTCCCTTCCCGCGCCAGCATCGACATTTTCCAGGCCAGCTGTCTGGCGACGCCCGGCGAGGTAAAACTTCTGGCCATCAGCGGCATGGGGTTTCCCTGACTGTCGTACAACGACCAGAGTGCGGTATCGGCCTTTTCATTCACGCATTCCACCCGGCTTAGCTTTTCGCCAAGGAGATGGCTGAGTTCAGCACGCAGCTGTTCCATATGAGATTACCCCCATTAAGACTACTGCTTTTATAATGAGCGCGCGAAACCCGGATGTCACCCGGTCGAGATCAATAATGAAAAAGAAAAGGAAGAGAACATCCCCCCAGAACGAGGGGATGCCAGCGAATCAACGCATTTCGACGCGTACGCGCTCGAGATCTTCAGGCGTATCCACGCCGGTGCCAGGGACTTCCTGGGCAACCGCAACGTGAATTTTCTCGCCGTACCACAGCACGCGAAGCTGTTCGAGCATTTCGATATGCTCAAGCGGGCTTGGTGCCCAGGCGACATAGCGACGAATAAAGCCGGCGCGGTAGCCGTAAATACCGATGTGGCGCAGGAAGGTTTCGCCGATCGTCTCTTTCGATTGCGCGAAACGATCGCGATCCCACGGAATGGTGGCGCGGGAGAAATAGAGCGCGTAGCCCTCTGCGTCCATGACCACTTTCACCGCATTCGGATTGAACGCCTCTTCAGCGTGGTGAATCGGCACCGCGAGGGTCGCCATGCCAACCTTACGCTGGGCCAGGTTGTCGGCCACCTGACGGATAATAGCCGCCGGGATCATCGGCTCATCGCCCTGCACGTTCACAATCACCGTCTCGTCACTGAAACCGCATTTTTCGACGACTTCCGCCAGGCGCTCGGTGCCTGACTGGTGGTCGGCACGGGTCATGCACACTTCCCCACCCGCGGCCTCAACCGCTCGCGCGACATCCGGGTGATCGGTGGCGACGATGACGCGTCCGGCGCCCGATTCGCGTGCCCGTTCAAGGACATGCACAATCATCGGTTTACCGTTGATATCCACCAGTGGTTTACCTGGCAGGCGCGTTGAAGCATAACGCGCAGGGATAATGACAACAAAACTCATGGTTTGATCTCTTCTGCCACCAGAGAACGGGCTTCATTTTCCAGCAGGACCGGAATACCGTCACGCAGCGGGAACGCCAGGCTGTCCAGTTTGCAAATCAGCTCTTGTTTATCCTGGCTGTAATACAGTTTGCCGTTGCACACCGGGCAGGCAATAATTTCAAGTAAACGGTGATCCATAGTTCCTCCGTATGGGTAATTGCTAAAGCTTACCACATTCTTTTTTCAGGGAGTGCCTGTTTCCCAGCCACCTCGACAGGTCGTAAACAGCCCCGCAGGCACGCGACCGAGTACAATTTCATACGCCCCCTGCCAGCGCGCAAATTCACTGAGCGCAGACGTTAGCCCTTTTTCCAGGCCAGCCGTGACTTTTATGCCCTCTTCCAGCCAGAGCGCGATAATTTCAAGCGTGCCGGTTTTACGGTGCATTTTAGCGTCCATGCGCCCGACAAGCTGCCCTTTATGAAGCAACGGCAAAACAAAATAACCGTACTGACGTTTTTGCGCCGGGGTGTAGCATTCCAGACGGTAGCTGAAATCAAACAGCTGTTCGGCCCGCTTTCTGTCCCAGACAACGGGGTCGAACGGCGAGAGCACGGCACTGTGGGTCGACTGGAGTTTGCCCTCTTGCGCCTGCGCCAGCAGAGGGAACAAATCCGCATGCAGCCACATTTCACCTAACGACTCAACCGAGACCGGCATCACGCGCTGTTCACGCTGCCACGTTTCCAGCAGCGGTTTTAGCTGCGGCTGACGCAGGCGATAATAATCCGCCAGCCACTGTGGGCGGAATATGCCCAGGCTGCGGGCGCTGTTCCCGAGCATGATGGCTTCGGCTGCGTCCTGAGACAGCAGGTCACGCGTATCGTCCCAGTGAGGCATAACGCGGTGCGTGAGGTCATAAACGCGCTGAAAGTTGCGGCGCTCGACCACCATCACTTTGCCCGACGTAAACAGCCCTTCAAGATGGCGTTTGTGCGGTTTCCACTCCCACCATCCGCTTGCGCCTTTTCGCGGGTGTTCAAAATCCGCAGAGCGTACCGGACCGTTTTCCTGAATATGGGCAATCAGTTGTTCTATTTCATCCGCGTGTTCCGCCATCCACTCCTGGCGGTATTTCCAGCCCATTTTGTCCGGGGCGAGCATTCGGTGACGCACCAGTGCAAAATCGCTGCGCGGGAGAAAACAGGCTTCATGCGCCCAGTATTCCATCAGTTCACCCTGACTTAGCGCATTATCCAGCCACTGCGGAGGATAGTTTCCCAGGCGGCTAAACAGGACCAGATACGGGCTACGCGCCACGATGTTAATGGTGTCGATTTGCAGCAACGACATGCGTTGCACGGTAGAGAGGATATCCGCTGGCTGCGCGCGGCGGCGGGGCTTTTTCAGAAGCCCCTGGGCGGCAAGATGCAGGTTTCGTGCGGCTGCAAGTGAGAGTTGCGGTAGAGACATGCGTTTTCCTGTCAGTCAAAGCGCCACCGGAACCGCGTAGAAGTTACTGCACTAACGCGAGCAGTTCCTTGAGCAAATGTTCCGGCTGTTCGCCGCTGAGTTCAGCATCAACCGGCAGATACCACCAGTTTTCTTTCGCAAAGGCCCGGCATTTTACCGCGTCTTTTTCCGTCATGATCAGCGTCTGGCCCGGTGCGGCCAGCCTCTCAATCTCTTCGGCAACCAGCGCCTGGTGATCGGCCAGCGGTACCCGTTTCTCCAGCCGCGCGCCGCACTGCTCCAGCGTCGCGAAGAAACGCGGCGGATGACCAATCCCGGCCATCGCAATCAGATGATCCAGTAACGCGACGTCTTTACGCTCGCCGGTCAGCATATTCACTGCCTTTCCGGGACGAAGATGCATCGGGATCTCACCCGCTCTGGCTTCACCACCGTTTACAATCACGGCATCGACGCTCTTCAGGCGCGACGCACGCTCACGCATTGGACCGGCTGGCAGCCACCAGCCGTTGCCAAAACGCCGCACGCCGTCAATAACCACGATCTCTTTGTCACGCGCCAGCGCGTAATGCTGCAAACCATCATCGGTAATTATGATTTGTACGTCATGCTCTGCAAGCAGTGCCTTTACGGCATCACTGCGCATCGGCGATACCGCAACCGGCGCGCCAGTACGTTGGTAAATCAGTACCGGCTCATCACCGGCTTCAGCGGTAGTCGTAGCTGGGCTCAGCACCAGTGGATACTGCGCCGCTTTACCACCGTAACCGCGTGAAACAACTCCCGGGCGGATACCGCGCTTCTGGAGCTGTTCTACCAGCCAGATCACCACCGGCGTTTTGCCGTTTCCACCCGCCGTCAGGTTGCCGACCACCACGACCGGTACCGGTGCGCGCCAGGCGCGCTTGATCCCGAGGCGATAAAGCAGACGAATAGCACCGCTCACCAGGCCATACAGCCAGGAGAGCGGGAGAAGCAGCACCCACAGAGGGGATTCACCCGACCAGATGCGTGCAATCATTGACCGAACTGCATTTTATGAAGCTGCGCGTATACACCACGTTGTTCCAGCAGGTCCGCATGGCTGCCGCGTTCAACGATAACGCCGTCTTCCACCACCACGATTTCGTCAGCCTGTTCGATGGTCGACAGACGGTGCGCGATAACCAGCGAGGTACGGTTTTTCTGTAATTCATCCAGAGCCGACTGGATAGCGCGTTCAGATTCCGTATCCAGTGCGGACGTTGCTTCATCGAGGATCAGAATCGGGCTGTTGCGCAACAGCGCTCGGGCAATCGCGATACGTTGACGCTGACCACCGGAGAGCAGCACCCCGTTTTCGCCAATGATCGTATCCAGACCGTTATCCATTTTGTTAATGAAGTCCATCGCATAGGCCATACGCGCCGCATTCTCGATCTCTTCACGGCTGTACTCTTCGGTACGGGCATACGCAATGTTGTTCGCCACCGTATCGTTGAACAGATGCACGTTCTGCGAAACCAGCGCGACCTGGTTACGCAACGACTGTAGGGTATATTCCCGCAGGTCGTGACCATCAAGCAGGATTTCGCCCTGGTCGATATCGTAGAAACGGGTAATCAGGCTGGCAATAGTCGACTTGCCCGAACCGGAACGACCGACCAGTGCAACGGTCTTACCCGCCGGGATGGACAGGCTGATATCACGCAGCGCCGGCACTTCACGGCCTGGATAGGTAAAGGTCACGTTGCGGAATTCCAGGTCACCTTTAGCGCGCTCTATCACGCGTGTACCTTCATCTTTTTCTTGTTCGGAATCGAGGATGCTGAACAGCGTCTGACAGGCTGCCATCCCGCGCTGGAACTGGGCGTTGACGTTAGTCAGCGATTTCAGCGGACGCATCAGCGCAATCATGGATGAGAACACCACGGTAATGGTACCCGCAGTCAGGGTTTCCATGACGCTCGGGAAGCTTGCTGCATATAGGACGAAGGCCAGGGCCAAAGAGGCAATCAGCTGAATGATCGGATCGGAAATCGACGAGGCCGATACCATTTTCATCCCTTGCAGGCGCATTTTGTTGCTGACCTTGTCAAAGCGTTTGGTTTCGACTTCCTGACCGCCGAAGATCAACACTTCCTTATGGCCTTTCAGCATCTGCTCGGCGCTCGTAGTCACCTGCCCCATCGTATTCTGCATATTTTTACTGATGTTGCGAAAACGCTTTGATACCACGCGGATCGCGATGGAGACAATCGGCGCCAGCACAATAAGGATCAGCGACAGTTGCCAGCTGTAATAGAACATCATCGCAAAAAGACCGATGATGGATGCGCCTTCACGCACAACGGTAATCAGTGCGCTGGAAGAGGACGACGCCACCTGCTCTGAATCGTAGGTAATACGCGACAGCAGGGTACCGGTTGACTGTTTGTCAAAGAATGAGACTGGCATCCCCATCATATGGCTGAATAACCGACGGCGCATGGTCATCACCACTTTACCGGATACCCAGGAGATGCAGTAGCTGGATACATAGCTGGAGATTCCGCGTAAGATCATCAGCCCAATAACCACCAGCGGCATCCATAGCAGCACTGAACGATCCGTTTTACCAAAACCGTCATCCAGTAACGGTTTGAGAAGCGATAACATAAACGTATCGCTGGCTGCGTTGAGGATTAACGCTACGCCCGCCACGATCAAGCCTGCTTTGAAAGGTGCAATCATCGGCCAGAGCCGGCGGAACGTTTGCCACGTGGAGAGATCTTTGTCGTTATGCATTCAAAAAACCAGCATTTGTTGAAATAGCCGCATATTCTACCCGTTATCTACGGGCGCGCCAAACCACTGATGATACCAACGCGGTAAATAGTGTTCACGTAAGCGGCGAATTTGCCGACTTTGGTGCGAAAACGTCACAGTTATCTGTCCGGACTGCGGGGTATCAAGCCAGAGATATCCCTCAGTTCGATAGCGCCTGACTACTTTGATGGAAGGGAAACGCCACGCGTTATAGCGGGCCATCGAGGCCAGCGAAACCTGCCCCTCTACGCGCTGTAGCAGCGGTGTTGAGGATGACGTGTTACTCCCATGATGCGGCACCTGAATCAGTGTAGCCGCAAGTTGACGCCAGCGGTGGCTCAACATTGCCAGTTCTGCCTGCGCTTCAATATCTCCGGTCAGTAAAACGCTCTGTTCGCCGTCATCGATTTTTACCACGCAGGAGCGGTTGTTACCTTTCGCCGAGGTGTTTTCGGGTGGCCAGTGCACGGAGAACGTTAACCCATGCCACTGCCATCGCTGTCCACGAAAGCACGGAAGATGTCCGGTCCAGGCTAAGGGGCTTCTGATCCACATTGCAGGCCAGGCAGCTTTTAGCGATGCCAGTCCCCCCGCGTGGTCGAGATGTTCATGGCTCAGGATCACCCCTTCCGGCCTAAGATGATGCCAGCGTAGCCAGGGAATAATCAGCTGCTGCGCGCTGTCCCCACCGGGCCATGCCAGCCCGGTGTCATACAGAATGGCCTTCCCGTGACGCTCAATGACCATCGCCAGCCCTTGCCCTACATCCAGCATATGCAGGGACCAGCTGTCAGTTTTAATCCTGTGCCAGAGGGGAAATGCCATCACCACGCTGCCTGCCAGACAGACTGCGGGTACTGCGCTGAAGGCCCTGAATCGCCAGCCAATGATCAGCAGCCACGGCAGTAACGTCAGGTATTGCCAGCGTTCATCCACGTCCTGCCAGCCATTCGGTAAACGCATCAATAGCCAGAAAAGTCCTGCCAGAGACTTATCGGCAGCCAGCCAGACGATACTTTCCAGCGTCGCCACCGGAAACAGATGCAGAAACATGCCGAGCAGGATCAGTGGAACTGAGATAAACGTTACCAGAGGAACAGCAAACAGATTCGCCACCAGCGAGGAGAGACTGAAACCATGGAAAATCAGTACCTGAAGCGGCAACAGAAGCAGCAGCATTCCAACCTGCAAATACAACAGCGTAACCAGCGGCCGCAGGCACCGGCCACGTTGCCAGTGCGGGAGAGGCAACCACTGATACCAAAAAATAAGCGCGGCGACCGCAAACGCGGATAACGCCAGGCTTTGTGACAGTACCGCCAGCGGATCGAAAAAAAGGATCGCCGCCACGCAGGTAAGCCATACCTGCCAGGGCGACCACTGACGACCACTCATTTTTAATGCAGCCAGTACCACAAGCGCCATAACCGTACGCAGCGCGGGCGGCTGCAATCCCGTTAGCCATGCGTAAAACGCGGCAAAAAGCAGACCTGCCAGTAAGGGCACTTGCCAGATAATCCAGCGGCCCGGCAGGAAAAATTGGATGCCCCGAGCCAGTAGCCAGACAGCAGAAGCGGCCAGCGCAATATGCAATCCCGAGATTGCCATCAGATGCATCGTTCCGGTCTCACGCATCAGGTTTTTTATCTCCCGCGAGACCGATAGCCGCTCCCCCATCCCCAGCCCCAGGAT
>NZ_PQTC01000032.1:0-27313 GCF_003850715.1 Enterobacter sp. 301B | reverse complement strand
GCTTCGGCTTCGCGGAGAATACTGATGATCTGTTCATCGGAAAAACGCTTCTTCATGGGGATGTCCTCATGTGGCTTATGAAGACATTACTAACATCGGGGTGTACTAATCAACGGGGAGCAGGTCACTGTTCTCGATAACGTAACTGCAGGCTGCATCCACGATAGCTAACGGCGAAGAGGATTTCTTATCCAGCCGTTCGCCCAGCGCCCAGACATCAGCCTGAGCAAGCAAGCCTTCGATCTGCGCCTTCAGCGTTTTTTCGCGCATGCCATTTTCACGGCCTTTTTCTGCCAACAGCGTTGCCTGTTCAGGGCGCTGTCCGCTTTGCTTGCTAAGGAAGGCTTTGGTCTGCGCGTACATGGTCAGGTCTTGCCAGGTACGAGCCTCATCAGGCAGGCAAATTAAGATGCAGTCCTTACTGTCCGTCATCAGCAGACTATTAGAATGCGCCCCCTTATAGCTCTCGTAGTTCGAGTCCAGTGGCGTGAGCACTTTAACCACCAGATCGTTAAGATTCGCACCATCCAGCGGATGTCCGTTACAAAAACGACTGATATCAAAATCCTGCTTATTGGCTGGATAGCGATATCTTTTGTTCTTCAGGATCTCTTCGAAAATGATGGTTGAGAGTTGCTTATTGATGGTGGTGAATTCTACGTCAATATTGCGGATTTCATTTTCGATCTCTTTTTCTTCGTTAGTGAGGAAAACGAATTTGTCATCAATACGCGAGATCAGCATCTCAGCCTGCAGACGATTAAGACTGGCTTCAATCTGTCGACGGAGTTCCACTTTATCAGTATCAATACGCTCAATAGAGAGCGTGACGAGATTATCGAGCGTACTTTTCAGCACATCAACGTAGCGGATCAGGAACAGCGTCTTTAGCAGTTTGCCGTCAAACTCCGTCAGTGACGGAGACTGGCAGGCCTGAATAATAGTGCGGCTAACTGCAGGTTCCAGGAAGCTTTCAATCGCTGAATAGAAACGCCAAAACGGTACCAGACTATCCAGACCATCGGCAGAAATCTGGACGGCTGCCGACTGGAAGGCATCCAGCAGAGAACGCTCCCCCATTGCCAACTGCTTACCAGCCGCCCCTTTGGTACGAATGGATTCAAAGACCTTTTGCAGGATCTGGTAATGCCACGGTACAAACGGATAGTTATCCACGAACTCGCGGCTGTTTGTATAGGCTCGCAGTGTAGCTGTCGTTGTCGTGTCAAACGCCAACTGGTTACGCAGAATATCGCCTTTTTCCTGCCAGATAGTTTCCAGCTCCGGTATTGCCGCATCGGTTTTCACCAGCAAACGTTTCTGAATAACTTCTGAGGTATTCGAGCTGGAGAGTTGTAAGCGCGTTGAGAAACGCCCCTGAATCTTGGAGAAATCCTGACCATCGCGACTGCTCATACCGCCAATGGCAGCATTAATGTCAGCCTGGGAGGTCACAATCACCCATGCGCGTCCGCCACAAATAACGCCCAAGTTTTCGGTGATGGTTTGCAGCTTCAGCATCATCTGTGCATCTTTACCAATGAACTGCCCAACTTCATCGACCATAAACAGAATGTTGCGGTTGCCTTGACTATCCAGCCACTCTTTAACCCACGTACAGAAATTTTTAATATCCAGTGGGAAGTTCTTATCAAGTTGTTCGATCCACTGGCGAGAAGACTCTTCACTCTGGCCTGTAGCAACACTCAGCGCCTGAGCCATCTGATCGTTTATCATCAGATAAACATCACGTTCATCTTCCCAACGAGAGCCGGTGATGTCCGCAAAGGCGGCTTTAAAGGTATCAAACTGTCCACGCTTATCGAGCTCACGTTCCAGGTGTGCAATATGCGGGAAGTCCCCACAATAACCAGCCAGTTCGTTAAAAACTTTTAGAAAGACTTTGAGGATGGCATCCACGCCATCTTCAACATTCGCACGTGAGTCAATATTGAATAGAACGACATCAGTCGGATGCTGAACCGATTTCCGAATATCGGCCAATAGCAGTGCATCATCAATTTTCTCTTCAAAGAAGGAGAGCGCATTACGCGTGACGCCATTGTGGCTAACTTCGCGGTTCGCCAGCAGATAGGAAAGGATCTTAATGAAGTGTGATTTACCGGATCCAAAGAAGCCTGAAACCCAGACGCCCATTTTATCGGCAAGCTGTAATCTCCCTGGTCCAGTAGCTGGGGCATAGACTTCAAAGAACTGACGCAGGTGGCCATCGAGCTCCCGAGTGATAACGTACTCATCCAGTTCTATCCAGGCGCTTTCGTCGTCGGTCTGCTCGGCTTTAACCACGCCGTTAATATTACGTTTTAGCGGTTTCTCAAAAATTTTTTCTATATTCATTGCTGTCGTCTTTTAACGAGGAGTCAAAGTCGCCGCAGGTCCGGTTTCTGGTACCAGTCTGAAGGCGCGGTAATAGTTACGCGAGTTAATGCCTGAGAGTGGAGAAAGATCATATCCACTGTAGGTGCCAGGATAGAACATCAGCAGTGGTGTAAACCCCATCACGTCCTGAAGTGCGCTCATAAGCTCATGACCGCGAACCAATGGCCAGGCGTTACCGAGGCCCGTCAGAATGACAAATTGCTGTGCCGGAAGATCGACCGTACGCGCAATATATTCCGCGATTTTTTTTTGGCTCAGCGGGGCTGCCAGATGCTTTTTCAGTGTCTCAAGGCCAAGCTCAGGCTCTCGCTGGCAGATACGGTCAAAGAGCTTACGTTCTTCAAGCATATCGATGATGACCTGGAAGATATTGAGTGTTTTATAGGTATATTTTTTATCCAGTTTTTTGAATAAAAAGTGTAAATACTCGCGGACCTGAAGCTCCTGCTTCGCCGGATAGTCAAAGATCCAGAAGCCAATCTCGTTGCCGGAGCCTTGGTTTTTCAAAAAACGGTCGTCGCCGATACGTTCTTCTAACTGTTTTAAACGATATTCAAGGATCGGATCATTCATGCTTTACCCTCCAGAACAGGAAGCAATTCGGCTTTGTTTAAACGATGCAAGGCCGTTGCAACATCTGGTAGAAGGAAAACGTTTTGTAAGTTCCGGCGGCGTGGGCTATCCAGGTAACCTGCTTCTGCCAGTGCCTTAATCAGATTGTTACCCATTTTTTGGATAGATGAATCAGAGAAAGCAGCCAGCTCCGGGTGCAATCGCAGATTCTCATCCACAAATTCACTCCAGCAGTTCATACCAAGTTTTTCTTTAAACTGTTGACGAGCCGGATTTACAACCTCAGCAATAAACTCTGCAACAATTGGAGACTGGATCATCAATGCAACCAAAAGCATTTGTAGACGTTCGCTTTCACTGCCATCAGCAATCAGTTTCCAGCCCCCCCGATCCAAGGTCATTAATCGCAGCCTTAAGGTTCGGGCATAACGATTTGCAGTGCTTGTGGAGGAAGCCTGAAGAATATTTTCATTGATTATTTGCTGCTGCCAGGTCGCTTCATCTGGTTCAGAAAGCAACAGTTCAGCAATGGTTCGGCTCTCTCGGACCATCAACGAACCGCCCAGCAGATCGCCAATCCAGCGTTTGTCATTTTTTATCATGGTGTTTGTCATCAAAAATCCGGAATGCTGCTCGCAAAAATCAAGTAATGATTGTAATCGGCATGCAGGTGATATGCCATGGCTAGGATCAGAACAAATGGGTGATTTATTGATGATGACTATCGAGTGATCCTGATCATAGATTTAGAGCGCAGTTTCCGGTTTGATGCCTTCACGAAGGCCTCACACTGAGTGAGTTTAAGAAAAGTAACTGAAGGTAAGCTTAGATGTCGAAAGCCAATAATCCGGGATTTGTCTTATCACCTTACTCCCAGAAAAAAATCCTTAAAGCATTAGGAACTCACCAACAAAAGACCGACTCTTCTGCTAAACGACATGGGAAACCGACTCGCTTTAATATTGCGACCAGCGATTACGATAATCTCGTTAGCGGCGAGCACGGTCCGCTGATACTAAAAGTCCGGAGGGGAAAAATCGTCACCGAAAAACATTACTGTGCTGAATGTCACAGTTACATTAGCCCAATCCGGGCATATGCCGACAGTAACTATGGAAAAGTGCATCTTTGTACACCTTGCCATCTTGCAGCGTTCAACCGTAGCTTTGGACACGCGGATGCTATGCCGCTCAAGTTGGATCATGCTCATGCACATAAGGGGAAATGGTAACGATGCTCCTACCAAGTGGTTTTAAAAATGCCCCTACCAACACAAGTTAATATTATGTTTTCAAAAAACTTTATATGTTTTATATGACGTATCACAGCAGCAATAAAGTAATCCCCCTCCAATACCCATCAGTGATCCTGTTGTAACTCATTACAGGAGCCGCACATTAACCATTAACTGATCAGAGCAGATATCTCCCAGATTATGTCTGAAAAGATCGTTAACTAAACTGGTCAGGTTAGTTGTTTTAGCAAAAACATCTCACACCGGTTTTCACAATCAACAAGCACTACACGCAACCAACAACACAAAAAGGAACACGCCATGTCCCCACACAAAATCCGCCAGGAGTGGCTGACGCTGGACGAGGCCGCAGAAGTCATCAGGCAGCACAACATCACGTTGCTGCCTGCAGACCTGATCCGTCATGCCCTGCACGGCGATCTGCCTCTCTCAGTCTACTTCCCCTCGCCCGTACTTCTGAGACCACTCAATCCTCCTTGCCGCTTTGCCTGCCGATTCAGCAAGCCGCCCTTTCCGCCTTCGCAATGCAACAAACCCGGCAACCGTAAAGTGATGGCGAACTCTCCGCCATGCAGACGCGACCCGACTTTGCAACTGACCACCAGCCATCTGTGGAATTTGCCGTTAATCGGCCTTGAGCGCCTGCTGCTCCACCAGCAACTGGCGAAAACGTTGAATCGTCCTTGCCCCAAAGATACCCACTGCTGCAACCAGATTGGCATCGTGGTCTGCGATGAGAACGACAGCTACTACCAACTCTGTTGCCGCAAATCGTTGCGGGAGCTTTTACTGGAACTGCTCGCCACGCAAAACAACCTTCAGGAAGAACTACACCTGCTGATTGGCCAGCTGTATGGCAATGGCCGCAATAACCTGAAATCCCGGCTCAGTCTGTCCGTCTGCTACCTGCAGGACACACTGCCTCCTGACGCACTGTTCGTCATCCGTCGCACTCATCTTGAAGCCTTCCTGACCCGTCATCAGCCGGAATCAAAGGAGCGGATCAGCTCCGCGCTTTCGCGTTTGCTGTGGCTGGCCTGCAAGCACAACCCGCAACTGGACGATGAAATGCTGGAGCATCCCTACAAACTGCTGAACATTTTCGAATGCTGGGCGCGTGAGGAAGGTATGCACCTGCCGCTGAGCGCCGAGACGTTGAAAACTGCACTCCAGCGCGGCGCACCGCCGTAACGCGGTCAACTAACCCTTTCAACTAACAACTCTCACTAACCCAGATAAGGATTTTTACTGCCTGGCAGGGACGCTGCTGCTTTGATAACCACGTCCATCGTGCTGATGTGAACGACTCTGGACACAGGAGGAATGGTTATGAATAGCGACAGATTTTTACGCTTACGCCAGGTGGAAGACAAAATCGGCTTCGGTAAATCGTGGATTTATCGACAAATCCAGCTGCAACAGTTTCCGCCGTCCATCCGACTCAATAGCCGCCACGTCGCCTGGCTGGAAAGCGAGGTGGATGCCTGGATCCACCAGCGCATCCGGCTTACCCGCGATGTCTGAATGCCGGAGGAAGATTATGTGCGCTTCACACCTGCTCAACCGCTGGCTTCACGGTGCCAGCACTACCGGAGAACAGGAGATAGTCCAGGTCAGTCTGGAGCAAATCCAGCCGTTCTCCCTCAATCCCCGTGTCACCCGCAATCCCGGCTATGACGTACTGAAAGCGTCAATTCTTGCCCGCGGGCTGGATAACCCGCCAGTGTTGACCCGTCGCCCCGGTGATGAAAAATATATGCTCGCCAGCGGCGGGAATACGCGCCTCGCCATCCTCAATGAACTGTGGCATGAGACGCAGGATGAACGTTACCACCGAGTCTGCTGGCCGTTCAGACCGTGGCCAGAAACGCTGTCACCGCAGCAAGGTGAAGTCCAGTGCCTGATCGGCCATCTGGCGGAAAGCGACCTGCATAACGGATTGATGTTTATCGAACGCGCGGAAGGGATCCTGCACCTGCGCGATCTTTACCTCGAGGCAGGTATTGAATGCCCGACGCAGCTGGCACTGGCGGAGCAACTCACCCGCGACGGCTATCCCGTCAGCCAGTCGCAAATCAGCCGGATGTTGCAGACCGTAGACTGGCTGCTGCCCTGCATCCCTAACGCGCTATACGGCGGCCTTACCCGAAAGGTTATTGATCGCCTGCTGGCACTGCGCAGCGCAGCTGAACAGGTCTGGGCAAAGCTGATGCCGCTGGAACGCCAGCCCGAATTTGCCGACCTGTTCAGCACCGCCCTTGTCACCTTTAACGGCGAGCCGGAAGCCGTGGTACCGCAACTGGTGCAGGACGAACTGCTTGGCGAGATGAGCTGTCGCAGCGGCATAAGCTGGAATACGCTGCTGGCGGAACTGAGCGACAGCCAGAGCAAGCGGCAGGCGCTGCTGGGGCCACCAGCCGAAAAGGTCCTCTGGCCGCCACCGCCGGAAGCGGAAAAAGCACCACTACCAGAGCCTGAACCACCGACTGAATCCGCTGTGCCCGATGAGCCAAGGCCCTCACCGCTGGTGAATACGGCCCGATCGTTGTTTGCCTACTGGGGACTGGACGCCTGTATCCAGCCTGACGACAGCGCTCCGGCCGGTTTCACCCTCGCGCCCTGCCACGATTTTCCCCACCCGGCGGCACAGCGCTGCTATCAGGTACTAGCCGCCCTGAATGGCGACACCAGCACGCCGATGCCCGCCCTCGAACTGCTGTTGTCGCCGGACTACGACAACGCTCAGATCCAGCAACTGATGCAGCTTATTAGCCTGTGCCGCCAGCGGCGGTTACGGGAGGTTCGCCATGACGCCCTCAGTTAACCAGGCAGTACTCACCCACATCGTCCAGGCGCTGAAGGAGGGACAGATCCGCTACTGCGAATCGCTCGGCTTCAGCCCGCAGGAGCTGTGCGAGCTGACGCGTCTTACCGCCGACGACATCCTGTTTCTCAGTAACAGCGCGGTACAGTTCATCACCACCCACATTGACCACGAGATGCTGGGCCGGATGCTGGCGAGGATGGAGCAGGAGCGGCTGTTCCAGCAGCGTCTGGAGGAAGCCCTGTCGCTCGGCGCTTCCATCGAATTCATCAACCACTACTTTGGCCTTTCCACGCCGGAGGTCTGCGCCCGGCGACGGCTGATTGGCCTGTTTGTCCGGCAAGGGCGCAACAATGCTCCGGATGAGCAGGTGGAGACGCTGGTGTGGAATGAGTGGCAGAAGACGGGCGTGAACAAGCTCGACTCACCCGAAGCGTTGACCGCCATGATGGCGATGGCCCGCGAGCATGACCTGTCGCTGACGGTTATCTGGAACCTGCTGCGCCAGTGGACTCAGGAGAAACTGCTGCATGAAGAGTGACGATCGGCTGCTGTTTCTCGGCAACCCGCAGCAGAGCGTGCCGAAGCGCCTGCTGCTGGCGCGCAACCTCTCCCCGCGCGACAAGTTCACGTGGCAACTGCTGCGCCTGCACGCCCGCGACGACGGCAGCGGCGTCTTCCCCTCCTACAACGAACTGCAGGGCTGGCTTTCCGACCAGCCTGAGGGCGAGAAGGCCTCGCGCAGTACCGTCAGCAACGCGCTGATGATGCTGCGGATCACCCGCTGGCTGAGCCTGTGCCAGCGGCTGCGGGACGAGCAAAGCGGCAGGATCACCGGCAACCTCTACGCCCTGCATGATGCACCACTGACTCATGACGATGCCTGTCGGATGGACAGCGAATATCTGACGCTGCTCACCGCCTGCTCCCGCCACCGCAACCGGCGTATCCGCAACATCGCCATCGTGCTGCTGCTCACCCTGCAACAACCTGTGGATAGTGGACGAACCTGCACTGAGTCTCCATTGAAGACCGCCCCTGGTCTTAATCGAGGACTCAGTA
Source organism: Enterobacter sp. 301B (assembly GCF_003850715.1). Lineage (NCBI taxonomy): Bacteria > Pseudomonadati > Pseudomonadota > Gammaproteobacteria > Enterobacterales > Enterobacteriaceae > Enterobacter > Enterobacter sp. 301B. The sequence goes on along the minus strand of NZ_PQTC01000032.1, from coordinate 19,199 downwards.
AAAATGCCCGAGTCTTCAATTAAGACTCAGTGATGTGGCGGGAGCTGGCGGGCAACCTGAGCCGCATTGCGTACATACTGGTACAGATTTACACAATAAACATCAAAAGCGTACGCCAGACCTGCACTGGCCTGTGGATAATCCCTTCAGCGCCAGCGAGCGCCGCGCCGCCGAACGCGCGATGCGCAATATGGAACTCGCCCTCTGCCAGCAGGTTCTGGACGACTGCCTGTGGCGGATCGCCGCCCACGATATCCACCGCCCCCTCGCCTATCTGCTGGCAACGCTGGAGAAGGCCAGACGGGGCGAGTTCAATCAGCTTCGGCGCTGGCGCAGATAGCCCGTATTTTATGCGCACCGCATAAATCCGGCATAGCAGCTATCAATCAAGCCTCATTCATCGGTGAAATTAACTTTCTGTGGACCAGATGGGTTTCCCGTCGCCTCACTGATTGCGCGGACCGACACTGCGGGCATCTGAATCCATGGAGAATTTCCGATGCCTGGCACAACCCTGTTCAGCGATATCCGCATCACCCTGCACACCCGCGTCGCCGCCCGGCTGTGGCAGGCGCATCCCACTGGCATGCTGCTCTGTCTGGCGTTACTCAGGCGTCTGCTGCGCGCCGAAGAGGCCGACGATCCGTGGGCCGCCCACTGGCTGAAGCAACTGCGCATCCGCCTGAACCTGATCGCGCACCTGCTGAAGCAAAAAAATCGTCGGCTGGACCAAGCCTTCGCCAGCCTGCCGGGCGCTATCCACACCACGCAGGTCAGTAATCCGTCCCCGACCGAATTCATCCTGCCGCTGGCGCTGTTCTCACCGCCCGGTTCACGCCTGCTGCAGCAGTTGATTGATTACGATCTGCTGGTCCGCCGCACCCTGCTTGCCTGGCATCTCGGTCTTATAACCCAGGCGGAGAAGCGCGATTTCATTGCCACCATCCCACGCCTGATGCTCCAGGTGTTCAGCTTCGTGAACCGCTTTCGCACCACCGGCGTGAGCCGCGCCGACGTGAGGGCGAACAGTCCGCTGGCGCAGTCGATGGCGCATAAGCTCGGGAATTTGCCCAAAAAGATGCTTGCGGAGATCCTGCGTGATGAACAATGACGACGACGAAGAAAGCGCCGCCCGCAAAAGCTCGCTAAAGGGCCTTTTAAAGGCCTTTAAGGGTAAGGGAGAGCTGCGAGCGCTGGTGCGGGAATTACAGACGCTGCGCGCGCAACTGCAACAACGCCAGCCGATGCTGAAACAGGCGGTGTATGAACTGCCGGGACGCAACGTACCACTGATCCTGTGCAGCAACCCGGCGCGCTCCGGCGTCAGCTATCTGCGCTGGCGTAATCTGGACAACAACCGTTCGGGAGGCGTGGCGTTGCAGGAAGCCATTCAACAGCCGGACGCGAGCGATGAACTGCGCGATGCGCTGATGGCGCTCGAATGGCGGCGGCAGGTGCTGAATACGCAGCGTTCGGTGGTGATGTTTATGCTGCGGCGGATACAGCCCTTAACCACGCTGGTTTAAAATTTTGTGCAAAGTTAAACCCTGAGTGTCACTTTAGCGAAAATTTTAAATTCACCTCATGCACCTTAAAACAGGCACTATCCGTTTAATGCGCGTTTTAAGGTGCAATTTTTACCTTCTCCCTCCAGTTTCCCCTGTCGCCTGATCCCTCCGGCACACCATGCTGAACTCCCTTTCACCGGAGACAGCCCATGCAACTTTACCTGTGCGAAAAACCCTCTCAGGCGCGCGATATCGCCCGCGTTCTTGACGCCCGTAACTGCAGCGACGGCTACCTACATAACGCCACCGTGACCATCACCTGGTGCTTCGGCCATCTGCTGAGCATGGCCGCGCCGGAGGATTACGATCCGGCGCTGAAACACTGGCGGGCAGAGCATCTGCCGTTTATTCCCCCGGCATGGCGGCTGGTGATCCGCCCGGAGGAGCGCAAGCAGTTCCGCATCATTGAGAAGCTGCTGAAACAGGCGGATGCAGTGGTGATTGCCACCGACGCCGACCGCGAAGGCGAAACCATCGCCCGCGAAATTCTGGAACAATGCCGCTGGCGCGGTCCGGTCCAGCGGCTGTGGCTGTCGGCGCTGGATGACGCCAGTATCCACAAGGCGCTTGCTGCGATGCGACCCGGTGACAGTACGTTTCCGCTGTACCAGGCTGGACTGGCGCGCGCCCGCGCCGACTGGCTGGTCGGCATCAACATGACCCGCGCCTGCACGCTGATGAACCGGCGGCACAAAGGCGTGCTCTCCGTGGGTCGGGTGCAGACACCGACCCTGCGTCTGGTGGTGGAACGCGACCGGGAGATCACCCGTTTCACGCCCCGCCCCTGGTGGCGGGTGGGCGCCCGACTGCATGCAGAGGGGGCTTCGTTTCTGGCGCAGTGGCAGCCGGATAGTGCGTACTGCGACGACGAAGGGCGCTGTATCCGCGAGTCCGCCGCCCGCGAGGCCACCGCGCACCTGCAACAGGCCGGAACCGCGCTGGTAATGGTCGTGACAACCCGGCGGGAGAAAACGCCGCCACCGCTGGCCTTCACCCTCAGCGCCCTGCAGCAGGTCTGCTCAAAACAGTGGGGCATGGGCGCACAGGAGGTTCTGGATATCGCCCAGCGCCTGTATGAAACCCATAAGGCCACCACCTATCCGCGCACCGATTGCGGTTATCTGCCGCTTTCCATGCACGCTGAAGCACCACAGGTACTGGCCGCACTGGTCGCCAGCGACACCTCACTCCAGCCCCTCGCCACGCAACTGAATCTGCAACAACGCTCACGACTGTGGGACGACAGCAAAATCACAGCCCACCATGGCATCATCCCGACCCGTAAAACGGTAGATCTGACGCAGCTAAACGACAGCGAGCGCAAGGTCTACGGTCTGGTACGCAACCATTTTCTGGCGCAGTTTTTGCCGGACCATGAGGTGGATAAAACTGACCTGCGCCTGAACTGAGCCGGGGAAACGCTGGCTGCCCGAGGTTCTGTGGTGATTGTCAGCGGCTGGCGGCAACTGTTTTTGCGCGAGATGGCAACCCAATCGCCGGAAGAAACACAGTCCATCCCCGCCCTGCAACAGGGGCAAACCTGCGAGGTGGAACAGGTGGACGTTCGCGCCCGCCAGACCCAGCCGCCGGAGCACTACACGGAAGGGACGCTGATTGCAGCGATGAAAAATGCCGCCCGTTTTGTCAGCGATGAACGCCTGAAGCAGCGGCTGAAAGAGAACGCCGGTATTGGCACCGAAGCCACCCGCGCCGGGATTATCCAGACGCTGCTTAAGCGCGGTTATCTGATTAAGCAGCGACGCTTTCTGCTGGCAACGGATACCGCCAGCACGCTGATTGACGCCCTGCCGGAAACGCTGAAAGATCCGGGCACCACTGCGCTATGGGAGCAGATGCTGGATGACATCGCGACGGGGAAAATGGGGCTGGAGGCGTTCCTGGTGCAGCAGAAAGAGGCCGTTACAGCGCTCACGGCTCAAATAGTCAGGGGCCAGAAAATCGCCCCATCAGGTTAGCAAAACGCCCGGCGTTTGCCGGGCGTGAAAACAACGTCAGTCAATGATTACGGCTTGTGTTCAATCGCCGGGTTGTTGTTGATGGCGATGCGCTGCGGTTTCTCTTCTTCCGGGATATCCTGGTGTAATTCAATCGCCAGCAAGCCGTTTTCCAGCGAAGCGCCGGTCACTTTCACATGCTTCGGCAGACTATAGCTGGCCCGGAAGTCGCTACGGCTGATACCCCGATGGATCCATCCTTCTTCGCCGTTTTCGGTTTTCTCCTCTTCACGTTTACCGCTGATGTTCAGCTGACCGCCGACGGTTTCAATTTCCAGTTCGCTCTCTTTCCAGCCCGGCACGCTGAGCGTCAGTTCATAGCGATTATCCCCCAGCCGCCGGATATTGTAAGAAGGCGTGGAGGGCAACGGCGTACTGCCGGTTAGCTGGCTAAAAAGGCGATCGATACGGTTAAAACGGTCCGCAAACAGAGAGTCGGAGAGATCGTGTAATACAGGAAAAGTTCTGAGAGTCATCATGTACCTCCTGAACAGTAAAAAAGAATATTCAAAAAGTTCATGTCTTGTGGGCAGGTGTTCCTTACCCGCTTTCTATGTAAGGTTACTGGGCTACTTTTCAACTCACCGAAGCGCAATTTTGTGATGAGGATCACAGATTCTCCGCCCGGCCTGTCACGGAAATTATTCAGCCACCGGTAACAAATCTCGCTGTCCTCTCACCCCGAAAGCTGTTGCTGTAATGCCGTTATCAGCAAAACCCGCCATGCATTCCTGAAACGCGGAGGCGCACAGCGCGGAATGCCCGTACTGCCAGTAACTCTGAGGGCTTGCAGCCCATGAGCCAAACCCGAAGCGGGGCATCCCCGCGCATGGGACCTCCGCACCTTTCAACACGGAGATACCACCATGAACGATACCCACTACTTCAACCTGTACACCAGCGGTCTGGGCTACCTCAACCGGATCCGGGAAGTGACCCCGAAAAAAGGCGAACCGTTCCTGTGTTGCGACATTGCCGCACTACGGGGCGAAGCCAGCAACGCGGAGCACACCTGGTTCGACTGCCGCGTCAGCGGCAAGGAAGCGCAGAAACTGGTGCGCCGCTGTATCGACGCCTGTGAGCAGAAGCGCAAGGTACTGATCCAGTTCCGCCTCGGCGATCTGTATGCCGACACCTTTGTCTACAGCAAAGGCGACCGTAAAGGCGAAACCGGCGTCAGTCTGAAAGCCCATCTGCTGCACATCGGGCTCATCAAAATTGACGGTGAAGAGGTTTACCGGGCAGAACGCGAAGCAGAATCCCAGCCAGCGCTAGCCGCACCGCCAGCAGAGCCTGTACCGCAGTTCTGACGCACAGCATTCACCCTGCCGGGGAAATTCCCCGTCGGGGCGTTTCCCTGGCCTTTTACCGGAGAGACGCATGATGAATACCGTATTGAACTCACGTGAAGAAGCCCTTGACCGGGGCAAACTGTTTAACCTTGATGGCGAGGCGCTGGACGCTGGCTTGCCGCTGGATCTGGCCATTACCCTTCCGGCCCACAAGCACTGTCTTGAAGACCGGAATGACAACGCCATCAGGGACCTGCTGAAAGGTGTTGAAATGGCAGCAGTAGTGGCCTTTATCTCCCACCAACCGCCGCAGCGCATCATTCGTATCGATTACCGCTCGGTGCTAACGCAGAAAACCAACGGCAGCACGCAGCAGCAAACCGTCAGGCTGACGTTACGCGTTCATTTTTCTGAGCAAGGCATCCCCATCGCCGCCACGCTGGGGCTGATGGGGGAAAGATTCCCTTACTGATCTGATTTTGCGCCCTTAACTGGGCGCTATTTTTTGACGCCGCAAACAGTTGTCGGTAGTCCCTTCCCCTCTCATCCTGCACGCTCCTGTAAAAGCACTGTGGAGGATGTGATGAAACGACTGCTGCCAGCCCTGCTCCTGTTTATTTTCAACGGCGTGGCCGCCTCCCCTGCCATGCCAGAAGTCGTCCGCTACGACCGCTATCTGCTGGTCAGCACGTCACCGCAACAGCCGCCACTCGAACAGCTTACCGCCCTGTCCGTTCCGCCCGGTTTTCACCCGACGGTCGGAGAAGCGCTGCAGTACCTGCTACGCGACAGCGGCTGGAGCCTGTGTCTTGCCGATGCGCGCCGGGCGCAGCTTTATAGCCTCCCGTTACCGCTGAGCCAGTATCACACCGGCCCGCTGCGCCTGAAGGCCGCCCTGCAACTACTGGTGGGCCCGGCGTGGCGAATAACCACCGACGAAAACCGCCGCGAAATCTGTTTCTCCAGCGACCATTCCCTCCCCCCGACGGTGGCTTACCGTCATCCCGCGTCCCTCCGCCCTTTGGGGCCGTTAATGGCCCCGTTTTTTCTCGCCGGAACCGTACAGCGTGGCGATATCCGACTGGCCGTAATCGTGCCGCCGGAAGCCGTTTACCTCCATCAGGTGGTGTGGTTGCGCAGCGGAGAACAGTGGCATAGCTGGCGGCTGGAGCGGTTTGATGAGCGCCGGGCCGTGTTCCGTCACGGCAAACGCCAGCTAACACTGAAGATGCTGGAGTAAGCGATGAAACGCCTGATTATCCTGTTACTGTTCACCACCAGTGTGCTAGCGCAACCGCTTCAGATGCAGACCAGCAAGAATGCGGACTCAGCTCTCAGGCCGCTGACCACGCAACAGCAGGCCACCGTCTGGGGTATCACACCAGAGGAGTGGCAGCTCTATCTCACGCTGAAACAGCAGGCGCGCGGCGTCTGGTCGCCGGGACTTGATCCACTGACCACCCTGGGCGTCGAAGCCAACACTGACCACGAACGTCAGCACTTCGCCGAACTGCTGGTCAGGCAGGAATACCAGCGGCTGGAGAAAGAACTCGCCTTCCAGCGTGCCTATGATGCCGCCTGGCAGCGCCTGTATCCGGGCCTGACGCCGCTGAAAACCACCTCTGCCAGCACTTCCCGCGTTTCGCTGTTCGTTAAAGATGACTGCCCGCCCTGCGACAGCCTGCTACGTACCCTGCTGGCACAACAGCGTCCGCTGGATATCTGGCTGGTCAACAGCGAAGGCGATGATAACCGGGTCCGCCGCTGGGCGATGGCGCATGGTATTGACGCAAAACTGGTGAGTGAACACAGCATCACGCTTAACCACGACGCGGGCCGCTGGCTGCTTTTGGGGCAGAGCAAAATCCCGGTGGCGCTGGAACGTAAGGGGGAGCAATGGCGCGAGGTTCTGCCCTGATCCTGCTGCTGCCCTGTCTGGCACTGGCGCAGCCGCTGCCGGAAGCGTACCTGCGCGCCGCGGAGCATTCCCGCGTGCCGCCGGAACTGCTGTGGGCCGTCACACAGACCGAAAGCGGGGCGAACCTGAGCGGCAGGCATCTACCGTGGCCGTGGACGCTCAATATCAAAGGCACCGGCTACCGCTACGCCAACCGGGAGCAGGCCTGTCAGGCGCTGCTGGCCGCGATCCGCCATACCAGCCCGAAGCGCATTGACGTGGGGCTCGGGCAGATCAATATCGGCTGGCACCGGGCGTATTTTGACTCTCCCTGCGACGCCCTGCATCCCCTGCAAAACCTGTCGCTCACAGCGCAGTTGCTGCGTCAGCGCTACGATGAACGTCCCGGAAGCTGGTCAGTCGCCATCTGCAACGGGCCACATCACCATGAGCCGCTACGCGCTGGAAGCGCTGCTGCGCCCGCCTGTGGAGTTTTACAGCACCGTCACCGCTGGCTGTGGTGCATTAATCTGCCTGACGCAAGCCCCGCTGCTGATGCTGACGCCGTGGCAAGCCCAACTGATGGCCTGCGCCCTGATGCTGCTAGCCCTACGACGCGGCTGGCAGGGATGGCAAATCGTACGCTACCAGCGTAACCTCCTGCGCCTGCCGCGCTACGCGCTGACCAGCCGGAAAATCCCGGTCAGCCGCCAGCGGCTGTTTCTCGGTAAAGGATTTCGCTGGCAGCCCATCCACACCCAACGACTGTACGACTGCCTGCAACCGGAAGCCGCACGCTGGCTGCGCCCCGGATGGGGTTACCGTCTGGCAAGACACATCGAAAAACACAGCGAGCATACCCTGCCCGGCCTTGCCCGACTGCTCAGCGCCGATCGCTGGCCGAACCCGGTGCGCCCGCTGCCACCCGTCGGCGGCAATCCGTGGTTGCACGGTGTAGAGCTGAAAGAAATTGATGTCACCCTGCCGCTCAGCGAGCGCCCCGGCCACACGCTGGTGCTCGGCACCACCCGCGTCGGCAAAACCCGGCTGGCGGAACTGCTTACCACTCAGGACATCCGCCGTGGTGAGGTGGTGATCGTCTTTGATCCGAAAGGCGATGCGGATCTGCTCAAGCGTCTGTGGACGGAAGCGCAGCGCGCCGGACGCGGCGACCGCTTTATTCTGTTCCATCTGGCCTACCCGGAGATCTCCGCCCGCTACAACGCGATCGGGCGCTTTGGCCGCATTTCGGAAGTGGCATCGCGCCTCACAGGACAGCTTTCCGGCGAAGGTAACTCGGCGGCCTTCCGCGAGTTCGCCTGGCGCTTTGTCAATATCATCGCCCGCGCCCTGGTGGCGCTCGGACAGCGCCCCGACTACCAGCTGATTTCCCGCCACGTGGTCAATATCGATGCCCTGTTTATCGACTATGCCCGCATAGTGCTGCCGCGTCATAACGCGCGGGCATGGGAAGTTGTGGCGCAACTGGCGGAACGCATTAACGACAAAAACACGCCACGCCATATGCTCGGCCGCGATCCTTACGTGGTGGCACTGGAGCAGTACCTCAATGCGGAAAAATTATACGATCCGATCCTCGACGGCCTGCTCTCGGCGGTGCGCTATGACAAAACCTACTTCGACAAGATTGTCGCCTCGCTGCTGCCGCTGCTGGAAAAGCTGACCACTGGCACGCTCGCCGCTCTGCTCGCTCCGGACTATCACGATCTGGATGATGCGCGCCCGATCCTCGACTGGCAGCAGGCGATCCGCCAGAAGGCGGTGGTGTATGTCGGGCTGGACGCACTCTCCGATGCGGTGGCCGCTGCCGCCGTCGGCAACTCGATGTTTGCCGACCTGGTGAGCGTCGCCGGGTACCTTTATAAGTTTGGTCTCAACGAAGGACTGCCCGGCAACAGTGAAAAGCCGCCGCCTATCAATCTGCACTGCGATGAGTTTAATGAACTGATGGGCGACGAGTTTATTCCTCTGGTCAACAAGGGCGGCGGCGCGGGTATTCAAGTCACTGCTTATACCCAGACACTGAGCGACATTCAGGCCCGCATCGGCAGCGCGCCCAAGGCAGGCCAAGTAGTGGGCAACTTTAATAACCTGATTATGCTGCGGGTGCGCGAAACCGCCACCGCCGAGCTGCTGACCAAACAGTTGCCACAAGTTGAAGTCCGTAGCCGCCAGGTCAGTTCCGGCGTCACCGATACGCCGGGCGGCATCAACAGCTTTACCAGCAACACCCACGAGCAGGTGATCAGCCGCAATGTACCGCTGCTGGATACCGCCGCGCTGATCCAGCTTCCCAAAGGCCAGGCCTTTGCCCTGCTTGAAGGCGGGCAGCTATGGAAAATTCGTCTGCCGCTGCCAGTTGAGGATAAGCACTGCCCGCTGCCGGAGTCCGTCGCGCAACTGGCGGCATGGATGCAGGTGCGCCAGCAGGGGCTAACGGAATGAGTGAGCAACGATCTCCGCCTTCACGTCCGCCACAAGGACCGGTTGGTTGGCTGCTGTCACTGGCTGGACGGATTATTGGGCTGGTTATCGGCGCGCTGGTGCTTCGGGTGGTAATGGAATTGGTAGGGCTCTATTTCTGGTGGCCTCAGGAGGAGAGCTGGCATGTTTTTCAGGTGATGATGCAGGAGCAGGCGGAACTGGTTATTGCGTTACAGCCGCATCCGCAGGGGGATAAAATTGTGATGCTGCTGGAGAACAGAGCATCTCACGTGCTTATAACCAACAAACTAATTCAAAAAACACTCACAATTCTGGCTTATACACTGGTGAGTTTTATGCTGCGTCTGACATGGATCGTCGCCATACTTCCCCTGCTCTGCCTGTATGTTTTAATCGGGCTAACAGAAGGTCTGGTACAACGGGATTTGAGGCGGTTTGGCTCCGGGCTGGAATCCGTTTTTCTCCACCGTTATATCATCAGGTATGGCAGTTCTGTTGCTACAACGCTTTGGGTGGTTTATCTGGCGCAGCCTCTGTTTCTGCCTGCGAGGTTAGTTTTATTACCAGCCACCATATGGTTTGGGATAACAGTATGGATGGTGGCAGGTAGCTTTAAGCGTTATATATAAAACTACTTAACTGGCCAGAGTATTGTAATCAGCATAATTGATACACTCACATATTGTGATATTTTAAACATTCCTTTATCTATTCTCTCTGTAAGACTATTTCCCTTATATGTCTGGATCGCCCATCCACCACGACCAAGAGTAACAGTTAAAGCAATAAATGCAGATATAATCTTAATTAAATCTATATAGAGTAACATATGTTTTTCATAGTATCGAACTAACAAACTGTCCCCAAACATAAAATAAATCGTTGCAATTATAACCACGAACAATAAAACATTAAATTTCAATGCATATAGGAATGAATCTCGAAATAGATTACTACTCTTTATAACATTCTCAACGGAATGCTCAATTTCAAAATCCTGAGGAAACAAACACTGCCCACATTTAATGAATAGTTTCGGACTGCAAAAAAGCAGTACTCCAAGAAAAAATAATTTCGCATTAGATATCAAAACACATACCTCAACATACTCGAATAGATATAATCAGTGTACATAAAAAATAACGATTAGTTATTATTAATTGTATCTATACATTTATACACTTCATTATATTGCAATTTAATCATTGGAAACTTATATTACTATGCAATTAAGGCTTTACAAAACATTAAGGAATCAAATGTTACATTTTGGTAAAATCCTAGATTACAACGATAAGGGGTACGGTTTTATTGAAGGCTCGTGCTTATCCTTAACCAACGTACTAAGTAAGAAACACTTTTTTCACATTTCATCATTGAAAGCACTTGGCATTACAGAGTCTCTTATTAAAGATCCAAATATAACTATTTGGTTATGGTATAACATCGAAAATAATAAAAAAGGTCAAGCGTTAAGCCAAGCTTGGTTAAATTACAATGAAATTAACGAAGGTGAGGTGATAAAAAACTTACCTTTCTTACATTACCGTTCTTCAAATCATGACATAAGAGTAGGGATAGAAGATTGCTATGAAATAATGCATTACGTCCAAATATACAAAGAAAATTCATGCACCGTTCAAGCCGAAGCCAATAACCTTATATCTCAGAAAGGAATTTGGAATGAGTTCCCGCACATCCGTAGTTTAAATGACCATACGATACATCTGAACGTCCCTGGTATATTACCTGTATACTATGCAATAATATGTAAACTTCTTAATATAAAAGGAGGAAAAGGCCTCCCGCTTACTAACTTCAGGCAATACTAACTTTTATTGGCAAGATATAATTGTTTCTCGAATATATGCATATTGCTCTCGTATTGTATGTCTAATTCAGATGACAAGAGAGCATATTCATGAATAAATTACTATTATTAGTGATATTTAGTGCATCTTTCTGGGCCTCCGCCTCCCCGGAATCCACCCAACTCGCTCTCGCGCTGAAGCAACTCGACGGCGTGAAAACCTCACTGGAGCGCGCCCGGAGCAGCGCCAGCACCGATCCACAGTCACGCTACTTCTTCGACTACTTACAGGCGCAGCAGGACATATCTGCCGTTGAACAAGGCATCCACCGCTACCTTAGCCCGTCAAGAGCACAGCCGCGCGCTGTCCAGCCCCTGAGCGCCAGCTACCAGCGGGAGCATCCCGATGACTGACTCCCAACTCGCCGCTTTCCAGGCCGCCAGCCTGAGCAAACCGGAGACCGTCAGCCTGCTGGTGCTCGGCCTGTTTACCAGCGTGCTGCTGCTGTGGTGCGCCTGGACGCTAATGGTCGCCTGGCAGGGTGTCTGCCGTCAGCGCCTGAGCTGGCAGAGTTTTGGCGCGGTGGCGGCCCGTTCGCTGTTACTGGTGCTGGTCAGTTTCTGGCTGGTACTGAGCTGAGGAGGAATCATGCGCTGGCTGTTGTTACTGTTATTCCCTGCATTCAACACCTTCGCCGATCTGCCGACGATGGAAGATCCGTCGCGTGGCCAGGGCAAAGGCATTATGGAGACACTGCAAAACTACGGTTTTGATATCGTGGTGCTGCTGGCGCTGGCCATCTGCGCCGTCGGTTTTCTGGTGGTGGCGAACAACTGCATTGCCACATACTCAGAGATCCAGAGCGGGCGCAAACAGTGGAAAGATCTGGGCTCGATGGCGGGCGTCGGCAGCATTCTTCTGGTGGTCATCATCTGGCTGCTCAACCAGGCTTCGGATGTCCTGTAATATGGCAACCATCCCTTTTCTCCCCGACCGCCTCAACCGCGAGCCCGTGGTCTGGCGCGGCCTGACCACCAGCGAGTTGTTTCTGGCGCTGGCTCTCGGTCTTGGCGTCGGCTGCGCGTTCGGCATTCTGCTGACCCTGATAACCCACTACTGGCCGTTAATCCCCGGTTCGGCGCTGGCAGGTGCGGCATTACTGATTCAGGGCGGCGGACGCATCCTGACGCGCGCCAAACGCGGTAAGCCCGACAGTTGGCTGCCGCAGGCGATCCTCGCCTGGCTGGAGCGCCATCATCTCCGAGGTACACAACTGATCCAGCACAGCGCTGTCTGGGTGGTACGCAGGAGTCCGCGATGAGCCGCTTTCGCCATGCGCTGGCCGAGCGCGATAACCATATTCTGACGCTGCGGGCGGTGATTATTCTGCTATGTCTGTGTCTGGCGGGCGTCGGCTACGGTTGGTACAGCGCCCCGTAAAAGCTCACCCTCTGGTTCCCGCCGGACCTGCGCTCCGGCAGCACCCGCCCGTGGTGGGAAGTGCCACCCTCCAGCGTTTACGCCTTCACCTTTTATATCTTCCAGCAGCTTAACCGCTGGCCGGATAACGGAGAGGAGGACTATTCCCGTAACCTGCGCTCGTTACGCGCCTACCTGACGCCCGCCTGTTACACCCGGCTGGAGCACGATTTTCAGGTACGGCGCAACGGTGGTGAACTGCGTGAGCGCACGCGCGGCGTGTATGAGCTTCCCGGCCACGGCTACAGCAGCCTGGTGCATGACGGTGATAAACACCCGCTTCCTCGAGTCGAGACATTAAGCCGGGACGCCTGGCGGGTAACGCTGGACGTGGCGGTTGAGGAGTACTTTCAGAACGAGCCGGTAAAAAAGGCGCTGGTGCGCTACCCGTTACAGGTCGTACGCTATGCCATTGATACGGAGAAAAACCCGTGGGAGCTGGCGATCGACTGTACCGATGCCGCACCGCAGCGTCTGGTGGCGGAGGAGAAAGAATGAGGTACGTCTTCTTTGCTTTGTTATTCAGCCTCCCGGCCTTCGCCACCGAAGTGGTGCAGTGGGAAAACATCCCGCTGCCCGTCACGTTGCATGTCGGGCAGGAGCGGATTGTCGACGTGGGGAAAACGGTGCGCATCGGCTATCCCGCCACGCTTGAAGGCAAAGTGCGTCTGCAAAGCGCTGGCGGTAAGGTCTTCCTGCTGGCGAATACGGCGTTCCCAGCCACCCGAATCCAGTTACGTGATACTGGCAGCGGTGAGCTAATCCTGCTGGATATTCAGGCAACCCAAAGCAATTCGCCACTTGAACCTGTGCAAATTAGCTATGCGCCGCAGACGCCTGCCACAGCAAAAACGCCCGTCCCGGTAACAGCATCAACGGAGCCCCTGCCCGTCCTGCTGGTGCGCTATGCCGCGCAGAATCTGTATGCGCCGCTGCGCACCGTCGAAGCGCTGCCCGGCGTCACGCCAGCCCCCGTCCGGCTGGCGAAACGCATCACCACCTTACTGCCGCAGCAGCCTGTTACCGCCACCCCGCTGGCGTCATGGCAGGTCAACACCACCATCGTCACCGCCATCCGCCTGCAAAACCAGAGCGGGCAGCACATCACGCTCGATCCGCGTGAACTTCAGGGGCATTTCACCGCCGCCGCGTTCCAGCATGACTGGCTCGGCCCGCGTGGTCTGGAAGAAGACACCACCGTGGTGTTCCTGGTGACAGAAGGCCCGGTTTCCCGCGCCCTGCTGCCGGAGCCGAAACCATGATGCCGCGCCAGAGTCTCCTGCTGAAAATCCTGCTGCCGGTGATTGTCTTTCTCACTGTCTGGCTGCTGCTGCGCCCGGCAGGCAAAAGCACGCCGGAGAAATCTCCATCCCGCACCGTGGCTGCCTTAACGCCGCAGGAACTGCGCGAACTGGGTATTGACGGCGACACGCCCGCCGATACCGTCGCCACGCTGGTCGGCCAGATGAAGCAGTATCGTCGGGAGCTTCAGTCAATCCAGAGCGATAACGAAAGCCAGCAGGCCCGCGAAAAGCGGCTGAAAGCGCAACAAACCACGCTGGTATCGGAGTTGCGCGGCGATATGCGCAGGCAGCAGGATCAGATGCGCGATGAACTACTGAAAAGCCAGCGGGGGCTGCTGGATAAGCTCGATCACCTGATGGCGAAACGTCCGGACGATATCCCGCCCGGTCTGGGACTGACGCCCGGCGAACTACCTGCCGACGTACAGCCGGATATGCGCTGGCTGGAGCCACTCGATGCGCCTCCGCCCGTGGACGAAAAGCTGCTACGCGTCCCCCTGAAAGCAGCCGACAAACCGCCGCCAAAACCTGACGTGAAGATCTACACCCTGCCGCAGAACGCCACGCTGACCGGTTCGGTGGCAATGACGGCGCTGATTGGCCGCGTCCCGCTTAACGGCACCGTCAACGATCCCTATCCGTTCAAATTGCTGATTGGCGAGGACAACCTCACCGCCAACGGCATCGAACTGCCGGACGTGGCGGGCGCGGTGGTCTCCGGCATCGCTTCCGGCGACTGGACGCTCTCCTGCGTGCGCGGGCAAATCACCTCCATGACCTTTGTGTTCCACGACGGCACCATCCGCACCGTCCCGCAGGGCGGCAAATCCGGCAACAAGCAGCAGGAGATCGGCTGGCTCTCGGATAACCAGGGGCTACCGTGTATTCCCGGCGAGCGCAAAAGCAACGCCAAAGAGTACCTGACCTCGCAGTTCCTGCTGGCGGGATCCGGCGCGGCGGCACAGGCCTTCGCCAATGGTGAAAGCACCACCGTGGTGGAGGACGGCAGCATCACCAGTGCGGTGACGGGCAACAACGGCCAGTACGTCCTCGGCCAGGCTATTGGCGGCGGATTAAAAGAGACCGCCGACTGGATGAAACAGCACTACGGCCAGATGTTCGACGCCGTGTATGTGCCGCCAGGCCACAAAGTGGCGGTGCATCTCACCGAACCGCTGGCTATCGACTACGAGCCGGAAGGCCGCAAAGTGAAATACCAGCAGGCCAGCACACCGGGAGGGCTGGAATGAAATTTACCATCCTTATACTTCTGTTGTTACTGGCCGGGTGTAGCACCTCGCAGGAGGAACTGATGCCGGTCGATCCCGACGCCAGTATGCTTACCCTGTGGCAGCAGCAAAGCGGCGGCAGCGCGGCTCTACTGGATGCGCGCGCCCAGTTGCGCCGCCCGCCGGATGGTCCGGTGGCTCAACCTGAGGCGAACACCATCCGCAGCCAGTTTCCGCGCCTGCCCAACCCGGATATGGTGCTGTACGTCTTCCCGCACCTCAACAGCAACACGCCGGTACCCGGCTACAGCACCGTCTTCCCCTTCTATACCCGTCCGCAGTATGCGCTGCCGGGCGAACGCCTGACGCCGCCATGAATGAACGGCGCGTCCTGACTGAACAGACGCTGAATACCAGCTACCGCAAAGGCCCTTCGTTTGTCGACTGGCTGCCGTGGGTGGAATTTTTGCCGGAGTCGCAGATGCTGCTGCTGGAAGATGGCCGCTCGGTAGGTGCCGTATTTGAGCTAAATCCCGTGGGCACCGAAGGCCGCTCGACGGCGTTTCTCGAACAGGTCCGCGATACCGTCACCGACGCATTGCAGGATGCCTTTGATGAGCACGAGCGCGCCCCGTGGGTGGTGCAGTTTTTCTGTCAGGATGAGGACGACAGCGAGGCGTGGCTGGTATCACTTGCCGCTTACGCCGCGCCGGAGATCCGCGACTCCGCCTTTACCCGAGAATGGCTTGCGCAGATGGCAAACCATATGACCGCCCTCACCCGCGATGAAGGGCTGTTTCTCGATAACACCGTCACCCGTACCCGCTGGCGGGCGACGTGGCGGCGCACGCGGATGGTGGTGTACCGCTGGCTTCCTGGTTTCTCGCCGGACGAACCGTCGCCGGAAGAGACGCTGAATAATATCTGCGAGCGTCTCACCGCCGGGCTGAAAGCGGCGGGTATCAGCGCGGTCCGCCAGAACGAGCAGGCGATTCACCGCTGGCTGGTGCGCTGGTTTAACCCCGCGCCACCCGTTGAAGATAAAAAAGCCTTCTGGCGACAACTGGATTTACCTGAAGCAGAATCCCTGCCCGTCATCACCGATTTCTCCGAACGTCTACTGGCAAGCGAACCGCGCTCGGATGCGGAAAATGGCGTCTGGTGGCTGGATAACCGTCCGCATAAAGTGGTGGTGGTCGATCGACTGCGCAAAGCACCGCTGCCCGGTCTGCTGACCGGAGAAACCACGCGCGGCGACGGCATCAACGCCCTGTTCGATCTGTTACCTGCGGGAACCATCATGAACCTGACGGTGGTGGTATATCCGCAGGATAAGCTGGAGCAGCACATCAGCCATCTTTCCGAGCGGGCGATTGGCGACAATACAGATTCGGAATACACCCGCCGCGACTGCCACGAGGTGCGCAGCTACCTGAAGGACGGCCATAAGCTCTACCGAAGTGTGCTGGCGTTTTACCTGCATGCGCCCGACACCGATACCCTGTTTCGCCAGCAGCGCCAGCTACACAGCCTGTTGCTTAACGCCGGGCTGGTTCCGGTGCAGGAGCAACACGAAGTCGCCCCACTCAGCCACTGGCTGCGCTGGCTGCCGATGTGTTTCGATCCCCTGCGCGACACGCGTGGGCTGTATACCCGGCTCAACTTCGTCCAGCATACCGCCGGGCTGCTGCCGGTCTACGGGCGGGAAACCGGCACCGGACATCCGGGGATTTGCTACTTCAATCGTGGTGGCGCGCCGCTGTGCTTCGATCCGCTGAATAAGCTGGACCGCGCGCAGAACGGCCACCTTCTACTTCTTGGGCCAACCGGAGCAGGAAAATCCGCCACCCTCAACGCCAAAATCGCGCAACTGATGGCGCTGCATCGTCCGCGCCTGTTTATCATTGAGGCCGGAAACTCGTTTGGCCTGATGGCGGACTATGTCGCCAACCACGGCCTGACGGTGAACAAAATCAGCCTGCGCCCCGGATCCGGCGTCACTCTGCCCCTGTTCGCCGATGCGTGGCGACTAGTGGAACAGGCAGTTACCGACGCCGAACCACCGGAGGACGAAGAGAACGACGGCGATGACCAGCGCGACGTGCTGGGCGAAATGGAGATCACCGCCCGACTGATGATCACCGGCGGCGAGGCGAAAGAAGATGCGCGTCTCACCCGGCCAGACCGGGCGATGATCCGCCAGGCGATTATCGCCGCCGCGCACACCTGTTATGAGGAAAAACGTCAGGCGCTGACGCAGGATATCCGAGATGCGTTATTCGCTCTTTCGCGCGATGCCAGCCTGCCAGAAGCTCGCCGCCAGCGAGCCTACGAGATGGCGGAATCCATCAATCTGTTCTGCGCCGGGTTTGAAGGCGAGTTGTTTAACCGTGAAGGCCAGATGTGGCCGGAGGCTGATATCACTCTGGTAGACCTCGCCACCTTCGCTCGCGAAGGTTATGAAGCGCAGCTTGCCATCAGCTATATCTCGCTGATTAATCATATTAATAACCTCGGCGAGCGCGACCAGCATCTGGCGCGGCCCATCGTTAACATCACCGATGAAGCGCATATCATTACCGTTAACCCACTACTGGCGCGGTTTCTGACTAAGGGCTCGAAGATGTGGCGCAAACTCGGCATCTGGCTGTGGCTCGCCACCCAGAACCTGGCAGATTTTCCTGACGAAGCGAAGAAACTGCTCAATATGATCGAATGGTGGGAACTGCTGGTGATGCCGCCTGAAGAGATCGATCAGGTATGTCGGTTTAAGGCGTTGACCGAGGAACAGCGGCAACTCTTGCGCTCGACGGTTAAATCACCGGGGCAGTATACTGAGGGTGTGGTGCTGTCACCCCGCGTAGAGGCGCTGTTTCGGGTGGTGCCGCCCGCACTGTATCTGGCGCTGGCGATGACCGAGAAGCATGAAAAGGCGGAAAGGATGCGGATTATACGGGAGATGGGGTGTAGTGAAATAGAAGCGGCAGAAATCCTAGCTGAAATGTTTGCTTCTAATGAACGGGGGTGATTCTGCCAAATCAAGGCTCATAATAATTCAATGATTGAACAAAAGAGCTGATTCACATATATTCACCTTTCGGCCTACTGATACGTTTCAGAGCTAAATGCATCCATATTTTGCGTATAAATAAAAAATCTAACGTAATTTAAAACCATGGTTAACCTATAAAATAGCTAATTGTGCTTACCCTTATTTTTATATCTATTTCTGCATTGTCAAATCTTACAAAACAAAATAAGAATTGTTAGTTATTGCATACACCAACCGGTTAGTGTAAAATATATACAGTTTATTTTATATTACTGAGACATCTATGACTCAAGGTATTAATAAAAACTCTGCAGTTATAATTGCAGGCAAGAAATACAAAGTTAATCAAAAACATAGGACAAACAAACCTAAAGTGGATTGTACGCAGTGGATTGTTAGTGAAACTGATGAAAGGTCTTTTTTTGGCAACGCAATCAAATCACAGTACATATGTTCCAAAAACTGTTATTGGTGGGTAGAAGCAACAGCAGTTACTATAAAACCAATTGAGATCGGAAAAACAGATTTAAATTATGCATTCATCGCAAAATTTAGATCTGATAATAACGATGAATGGCATGGTTACCCTGTTACAGGCGAAAGAGCCCCCCATGACATTCCTCCTACATCTGTATTAGCTAAATGGCGTGAACTGAAAATCTTCTCAAAAAAAGAAATTAACGACATCGAAAGAGGAAGAGGTTATGTCAAAAATTGCGCTTAACCTAAGAATAAAAGGTGATTTTATAGATTCCTTTATTTATTCTGGGGTTTTATATCTCCTTGATACTAACTTCCACTTTACCTCATATTCTTGGAATGATATTTGCAATTTCATTTTAAAAAGAAATGGATTTAAAAAAATTGATGCCAATGCAGTATTGAATTATGCCAAAGATAATAGAAAATTTAATAATAGCATTGATAATATAGACACTGATATAAATGAAATTGAATTATCAACATTAAAAAAAGATTCAATTAATATTGAATACTGGCCTTCAGATATAAATTTATTCTCCAATAAATTATATTATTCAAGTTATTATGGAATTTAATCTGTCTCTTAATCACATTTTACCATGC